>JAIFKY010000022.1 GCA_020049345.1 Anaerolinea sp. | reverse complement strand
AGTGGAAGATGGCGTCGTCCTTGACCTCGTCTACGAAGCGCGCGATATTGAGCAAAGACTGACCTCGCAAACCAGCGTCGATGAATGGTTCGAACTCGTCTCCCGCGACCTGAACGACTGGCAGAAAGCCGAACTCAAAAGTCACTGGGGCACCATGCAGAACGTGCTCAGCTCCGAAGGCAGAATGCGGCGCGTCATGCAGGATATTATTTTCGACTTCCGCCGCCGCCGTCGCCTGAGTGATGGGCGCGGCAATGCCCTTCTGGTGGCTTCCAGCATTTACGAAGCCTGCAAATACTTCACCCTGTTACAGCGCACACCCTTCAAAGGGAAATGCGCCGTGGTCACCTCATACAATCCGCAGGCGGGGGATGTCACTTTGGAAGAAACAGGCGCAAACTCCGAAACCGACAAGCAGTTCATTTACAATACCTACAAGGAACTGCTTGAAGATACTGGCAAACCCAACACCGAAGCCTACGAAGAATGGGCAAAGAACCTCTTCATCAAAGAACCCGCCAACATGAAACTGCTGGTTGTGGTGGATAAACTGCTGACAGGCTTTGACGCGCCGCCCTGCACCTACCTCTACATTGACAAGTCCATGCAGGATCACGGTCTCTTCCAGGCGATCTGCCGCGTCAATCGTCTCGATGGTGAAGACAAAGACTTCGGCTACATCGTCGATTACAAGAACCTGCTGCCCAAAGTGGAAAGCGCCATTCAGGTCTACACCTCCGAACTGGATGATAGCTCGGGTGGGGCAAGTCCCGAAGTGACAATGCAGGATCGCCTCCAAAAAGGAAAAGAACGCCTCGACGCTGCCCTCGAAGCTTTGTTCCTACTCTGCGAGCCTGTCACTCCGCCCAAAGGTGACCTTGAACACATCCACTACTTCTGCGGCAATACCGAGATCGCCGAAAGCCTCAAGGAACACGAACCGCAGCGCGTGGCGCTTTACAAGTCCACGGTCACTCTCATCCGCGCCTACGCCAACATCGCAGACGAACTCGAAGCGGCTGGCTACTCCGCCGCAGATGTGGAGCGCATCAAACACGCGCTGGATGAATATCTGCGCCTGCGCGAGATCATCCGCCGCGCCGCAGAGGAAACCCTAGACCTGAAAGCCTACGAAGCCGATATGCGCCACCTGATCGACACCTACATCGAAGCTGATGAACCGCGCAAGATCTCGCCATTCGAAAACATTGGTCTGCTCGAGCTAGTTACCAAATTGGGCATCCTTGATGCCATCAAGGAAGGGCTTGGCGGATTGAAGGGCAACCGCGAAGCCATTGCAGAAACCATCGAGAATAACGTCCGCAGCAAGATCATCAAGGAACAACTCACCGACCCCGCTTATTACGAAAAGATGTCCACCCTGCTGGATGAGATCATCGCCGCCCGCAAAGCCAAAGCCATCGACTACGAAGAATATCTCAGGCGTATTGGCGAGATCGCGGTTAACGTGGAGAAAGGTCACTCCGATGAAACGCCTGTGCAACTCAACACACCAGGCAAGCGTGCCTTGTACAACAATCTGAAGAAACCAACGGTTCCCTCAGATGATCGGGTTGCCGATGAAGCAGGCGCCTACGGCGACCCTGTGCTAACACTGGCATTGCTGATTGACGAAACCGTGCATCGTGTCAAGCCCGATCAATTCCGTGGTCACCAAGCAAAAGAAAACGAGATCAAGCGGGCATTGCTTCCACTTTTAGGCAACGACCTAGCAGAGGTTGAGCGCATCTTCAAGATCATCTCCGCCCCGCAGAACGGATATTAATGTCCACGCAGAAGATCAATATCGGCGGCATTTCGGTGGATGTGGAATTCAAGGATATTAAGAACGTCCACCTGAGTGTTTACCCGCCCACGGGCAGGGTCCGCATTGCTGCGCCCGCGCGCATGAGTATCGATACCATCCGCCTGTACGCCATCGCCAAACTGGGTTGGATCAAGAAACAGCAGGCGAAACTTCAAAGTCAGCAGCGCGAAACTCCGCGTGAATATCTCGACCGTGAAAGCCACTACGTTTGGGGTCGGCGCTACCTGCTCAAAGTGCAGGTAGCGGATCAAACTCCGTCCGTTGAACTGAAGCACAATCAAATGGTAATGACAGTCCGCCCTGATGCCGGGAAGGAGAAGAAGGAAGATGTGGTGGCGAGTTGGTATCGCGAACAACTCAGGCTTGCCATGTCTCCGCTCATTGCAAAGTGGGAAGCACTGATGGGCGTCAAGTCCAGCCGCATCTTTGTCCAACGTATGAAGACCAAATGGGGCAGCTGTAATCCACACAGCCGCAGCATCCGCTTGAATAGTGAACTTGCCAAGAAATCACCAGAGTGCCTCGAATACGTCATCGTGCATGAGTTGGTCCACTTACTGGAGCCGACCCATAATAATAGGTTCGTGGCTTTGATGGACAAATTCATGCCGCAATGGCGTCAATTCCGCGATGAGTTAAACCGTATGCCGTTGTCTCATCAAGAGTGGGAGTATTAAGTGCCTTTGATTAGTTTCTAACATCAGAAATATTTTTTCTCATCCGACAGTGTCGGTATCATGGTGCCACATTACCAGTTCTTCAGTGGATCAAAGATTTCAAAGAAAAGTATGGGCTATGTTTGAATGATAACAATTAATGACTGTGACAAACTTCGCCTTGGGTCAATAGCGTCAACCCGAAAGAAGTCCACAGCAAGGATTTCCCTGGCATTCTTGCGCCTGCAAGCGATAAACTCACATGGGATATAATTTAATTATGAGCCAGACAGTTGCAATCACAGGCAATCAACTCACAAATGCCCTGCGCGCCTTGGATATCAACTTTATCCTGGGCGGACAAAGCAAGGGTGAGCCCCTGCACAAAAAACCTGCGCGCCTGATTGCAGCCCTCGCTCAAAGTGACGAATCCCGCCTGCGCCTGTCGCTCATTCCCCTCTTTCTTGAACACTCTGAATTTGCCTTGCGGGTGCGGACAGTAGCAAAAAGACTCAACCCGTCTGCGCGCCTTACGCTTCAATGCTATTACAGCGCCGCAGTCTGGCTTGGAAAAAAATACCAGTTACACAAGACGCTGCCAGATTACTTCTCGCAGGAACTAAACCTGCACCCTGTTGATGATCCCGAAGAAAACCTAAAGGCTCTGGCAAAACGTCACAAGGAACTGCGCGGCACACGGGTCAACTGGCTTGGCACCTATCGGCACGCTGCGCAGGTTTGGCAAAAGGGCTTGGAATATAAAAAGGCTTGAATCTCTTGGACAACTATGAAATCCAGTCCACTCTGAAATGATTACTTCACCCAAACCCACCTGGGAACATGCCCAATCGCGATACCAATGTGTTCCCGTAAAAGTTATTCACAAACTACGGTTCTTTCGAAAATAATCAGGCTTCACACAACCTCTCCACTGCATTTTTCGACTTCTTCCCGATTGGCTGGGTATACTTTGCGGTCGAGTCCAGACTGCTGTATCTAAAAAGCTTCGACTATTCATCTTAATGGCTAATGACTGGGCAAGTACTTTTTATTATGTCCAGTTTTTTAATAAAAAAACTGGACATTCTATTTCCCCTGTAATACAATCATCCTATGAAAACCGCCCAACCCATTGCCTCTTCTATCGAACAGTTTCCTGCAGGGAAGGTTTTTACTTACGTGGATATTGCCAGTAAATCAAGCCAAAAAGAAGCTGTCATTAAAGCGCTAAATCGCATGGTTGCGGCAGGGAAGCTGGCAAAACTATCTAAGGGGAGATATTACAGACCCGAAGAAAGCGCATTCGGTAATCTGCAACCCAGTCAAAATGAGATTGTCAAAGACCTGCTGGAAAAAGATGGAAAGCATATACAACCAATTAGGCTTGACCACGCAAGTGAGCAACATCATTCAAATTGGCAGAAATGACGTCCGTCCATCGTTCAAACGGGGAAGCTATAAGATCTCGTTTGTCAGGCAGAAAAATATCATCACGAAAGAAAATATCCCTCTACTGCAAATCCTCGACGTTATCCGTTCTCTCAAAAGAATTCCTGACACCAATCCAACATTGGCGTACAAGCGATTGCTGGCAATTATTCGGGACTTGCCTCGTAAAGAAAAAAAATCCCTGGTCGAACTCGCACTGAAGTATCCGCCTTCCACACGGGCGTTTTTGGGCGCCGCGTTGAACGAACTTGGCGACAAGCCATTGACCAAACCTTTGAGAGAATCGTTGAACCCCATCAGTGCGTATAAACTCCCCGCCGCCAGTGCGTTGAAATCCGCCGGGGAATGGAACATCAAATGAATCTACATACAGACACAAAGCTTTTCAGCGACACTGTCCGCGCAACAGCCCAACATACTGGCATACGGGAAGTATTTGTAGAAAAAGATTATTGGATTACGCTGGTCTTATTCCAACTAGCCCAAAGCAATTATGCAAGCCAGATGGTTTTCAAAGGCGGAACATCCTTATCCAAAGGTTATGGGTTGATCAACCGCTTCTCGGAAGACGTAGACATAGCCATCGTTAGCGGAGAAAACAAATCAGGCAACGAAGTGAAGACCATTATCCGCGCAGTTGAAAAAGAAATGACCGCGGGGTTGATGGAAAAACACGTGGAAGGCATTTCCAGCAAGGGTTCGAGGTTCAGGAAATCCCTCTTTGAATATCCAAGCATTGACCCCATGAATGCCTCAAATACTCTGATCGTTGAGATCAATTCATTCGCCAATCCTTTCCCATTCCAACGTCTGTCAATTAAAAGTTTTGCATACGATTTTTTGAACCAAACTGGAAACGAAAAAATCGCGGCACAATACAATCTGCATCCTTTCCAAGTCAATGTGCTGGGAAAAGAACAAACGCTGCTGGAAAAATTGACTTCGCTGATCCGCTTCTCTTTTGATGAAAATCCAAGGGAAAGCATTGCATCCAAAATTAGACACTTTTACGACCTGTACTATTTGATGAATGATACCGAGTGCTCCACATTCGTGCAGTCTCATCGTTTCAAAAAAGAGTTTGAGAAAATCCTCCATCATGACAAGGAACTTTTCGACGTACCTGAAGGTTGGGCGAGAAAGGATATTAAGGACTCTCCGCTTATCACGGACTTTGACAATCTTTGGAGACAGTTGAAGGATATTTATACAAGGGAACTTTCAGCGTTGGCATATATGCCAATCCCTGATGAAGCGCAGGTTGCCAAACAGTTTTCAGTATTGACAAAAAATATCGTATGAGGTCACCGCGGCGTAATATTCCCTATCTTCATTGCCGCACTTTGTGAACATTCACAGAGACAAAAAACAGCCC
>JAIFKY010000178.1 GCA_020049345.1 Anaerolinea sp. | reverse complement strand
ATTGCGACTCATTTTCAAAGGCATCCTTGATCCCATTGGCGCATTTCTGAATAGCACGGGACTAACGCCAAATGCCATCACCTTGTTGGGTTTAGCTGGCACAACTGTCGGCGCGTATATTCTCTCGCAAGGCAAAATGACAACCGGCGCGATTGTCCTGTTCTTTGCCGTCATCGTGGATGCTTTCGATGGAACCATGGCCCGCCTGCGCGGTGAATCGAGCGACTTCGGCGCGTTCGTTGATTCTGTCAGCGACCGCTACGCTGAGTTCATCACCTTTGGCGGACTTTTATATTTTTTTCTCACACAGGAAAATTACGCTGGGGTCATGGTCACCTTGAGTTCATCACCTTTGGCGGACTTTTATATTTTTTTCTCACACAGGAAAATTACGCTGGGGTCATGGTCACCTTTGCCGCTACGGCTGGATCAGTGCTGGTATCTTACGTCAAGGCTCGCGCAGAAGGCTTGAACTTTACCGCCAAAGTTGGCATTCTTTCCCGCGTTGAACGCTACATCGTTTTGCTGCCCCTGTTGCTTTTCAACCAACCTTTTCTTGCGGTTGCCATCATTGCCGTGCTTGGCAATTTTACAGCTTTACAGCGCATTGCCTGTGTTCGCACACAGGGGCATGAGCGCATGAGAAAAGCCCGCGAAGCCAAAGAGTACATTCACTAATGGATGGCATTTCGCTCGGCCCCCTGCTCATCCGCTGGAACGGACTTTTGATCGCGTTGGGCATTGCCATGGGCGCATTGCTTGCCGCGCGTCAAGCAAAACGCCGTGACTATGAGCCTGAGATCATCTACGACCTATTTTTGCCTTTGATAGTTTGGGGAGTGTTGGGAGCGCGGCTTTGGCATATCCTCACCCCGCCGCTTTCTTCCCTTGAGCTGGGTCTGACGACCCAATATTATTTCTCGCATCTGGTGGATTCTGTCGCATTTTGGATCGGCGGTTTTGGCATCCCCGGCGCGTGGATCGGCGGAACGCTTGCCTTGCTGTATTTTGCGCGCAAAAACGAATTTTCGTTTTGGGAACTGTCGGATATTCTTGCCCCCGGAGTTGCCCTTGCCCAATTCGTTGGACGCCTGGGAAATTATTTCAATCAGGAATTGTACGGCTTGCCCACCAACCTGCCCTGGAAAATATTTATTGACCCCGCCCATCGTTTAAATGGATTTGAATCTGTAAATTTCTATCAGCCGTTATTTATGTATGAAGCGTTGTTAAATTTCGCAAATATGTTTTTCCTGCTATGGCTTGCCCGTCGTTTTAACGGCATACTCAAAACAGGCGATCTTTTTCTGGCTTATTTGGGCTTTTATTCCCTCGTCCGGTTTTTGCTTGAATTTTTGCGGTTGGATGTTTCGTTGGTGAATGGCTTTAACATCAATCAGGTATTTTTTGCGGTTGTGTTTATTTGTGCGGGGATTGGTATGGTTTTGCGTCATCGCCTTGTCCAGAAATTGTAAGGTCTCTGTGAAGGTGAATACAGCATGGAGGGGAATACAATCAACTTCAATTACCCATTACCAACTATTTCCGGAGCGCGAATGATAGAAACTCACGAACTTACCAAACAATTCCACGATTTTTTAGCCGTGGATGAAGTTAACCTTTCTGTGGATGCGGGGCAAATTTTGGCAATTCTCGGTCAGAACGGCGCAGGCAAAACCACCACCGTCCGCATGTTGACTGCGCTGCTCAACCCCACACGCGGCTGGGCGCGGGTGGCTGGTTATGATGTCGTCAAAAATGGGCATGATGTGCGCTCTTCGGTGGGGGTGCTTACAGAACAGCATGGCTTATACATGCGGATGACCGCCATTGAGTATTTGGATTTTTTTGGGCAGGTCTACAGCCTTTCAGCCGTGGCGCGAAAAATGCGAAGCGATCATCTGCTTGAATATTTTGGGCTGGCCGAGGCCGCGCACCGCAGGATTGGCGAATATTCAAAAGGGATGCGCCAAAAACTGGCTCTGGCCCGTGCCATGATGCACGACCCGGGCGTGCTTCTGTTGGATGAGCCAACCTCTGCGATGGATCCCGAATCGGCGCGGCTGGTGCGGGATGAGATTGCGCGGCTGAAATCATCGCAGCGCACAATTGTGATCTGCTCGCATAATCTCACCGAAGTGGAATCGCTGGCAGACCAAATTGCAATTATTTATCGCGGAAAAATTTTGTTGCAGGGTACGTTGGAAGAAATGAAGCGCAATGTGCTTGGGGCGCCTGAGTATGAAGTCAAGTTCAGCGCAGACTGGGATGCGACTGGGTTTGAACTTCCCCAGGGCGTGGATCTGCTCTCTCGGACGGCGACCAGTTTGAAAGTTAGGGTGGAGCGTCCGCAGGAATCCAATCCGCAAATATTGCAGGCTTTGTCGGCAAAATCGGCATCGGTCATGGCGTTTCAGGAAGAGCCGCGCACATTGGAGCAGGTGTATTTAAAAGTGATGGCAGAAGCAAAAGGACGCGAAAATGTTCAGTAAACTTAGGCTGGTCTGGCTGGTGGCGGGGCGCGAACTGAAGGATCAATTCCGCGATTGGCGCGTGCTGGCGCCGATGATTATCCTGATTATTTGTTTCCCGTTTTTGATGAATGAGTTTGCCAAGCAAACGGTGGATTTCTTAAATCAATATGATGCCAATTTGATTCTGGATCGGTTTGTGCCGTTTTCGATCATGATCATTGGTTTTTTTCCGATCACCATTTCGCTGGTGGTTGCGCTGGAAGCCTTTGTGGGAGAGAAGGAGCGCGGCACAATTGAGCCCATTTTGAGCGCGCCGCTGGATAATTGGCAGTTGTATTTTGGAAAGTTGCTGGTGGGTGTGGCGACGCCGTTGGCGGCCAGTTACCTGTCAATTGCTTTGTATCTAATTTTGGTCACGCGCCAGGATTTGAACATGCCTTCTCCCATGGTGATGTTGCAGTTGTTTTTGTTGACCACGGCTCATGCCACTTTGATGGTCAGCGCGGCGATTGTGATTTCGGTGCAGTCCACTTCGGTTAAGGCTGCAAATTTGCTGGCTTCTTTCATCGTGATCCCCGTTGCTCTTTTGATGCAGGGCGAGGCGGTCATGTTGTTTTGGGGCAACGAGCAGGTGCTTTGGCTGGCGATTTCTGGTGTGATCATTATCTCGCTGCTGTTGATCCGCGTTGGCATTGCGCATTTTCAACGCGAATATTTGCTGGGGCGTGAAATTGACTCGATCAACCTGACCTGGATCTGGCGCACATTTTGGAAAAACTTTATTGGCGGCGCGCGCTCTTTTGGCGATTGGTATGGGCGTGTTTTGGGAAGCGCCATGCGGCGGGTTGCGCCTGCTATTTTTATTTTGGCGTTGATCGCCGGCGTAAGCACGTGGATGGGCTATGATTGGATCATGAATAATATTTCGCAGGTTATTGCAAAAGCCTCTCCCGAAAGAATTGAAAAAATCGAGGCGGGTATCCGTCAAATGCCGGATCTGTCGAACTTGCAGGGGAGTATCAGTGCGCCGTTCCTGTTTTTGAATAATACGCGCGCAGTGGCTTTTATATTTTTTGCGGGTTTGTTTTCATTTGGCGTGCTGGGTATTTTGCTGTACATGGTGAATATTGGTGTGATCGGCGGGTTGTATGCCTTGTTTGAATTGTTGGGAATGCGCCCATTGCCGATATTCCTTGCGGGCGTTGTGCCGCACGGCATCTTTGAAATTCCCGCGTTGATGATTGGCAGCGCTGTTGTTTTATACATCGGCGCGGTTATCGTCACGCCGCAGACAGGGAAATCCATGGGTGAGGTAATCCTTGAACTGCTCGCCGATTGGACAAAGATTTTTCTTGGGGTGGTGGTTCCCCTGCTGGCAATTGCCGCAATTATCGAAGCCTACATTACGCCAGGCTTGTTGCTCAGTGTGATGGCAAAATAAGCGAATTCCAAAGGTTTGTGGCTTATACTTTACCCTTCTTACTTTTTACTTTCCGTTAATCATGTCCAAAGTCATCATTCTTGGCTCTTCAAATGCAATCCCCACAAAGGATCATGAAAATACACACATGGTCATTGTGGGACAGGAGCGCACGCTTCTGATCGATTCGGTCAGCAACCCTATTCTGCGGTTGGAAAAGGCTGGCGTGGATTTTAACGATCTGACCGATATTATTGTGACGCACTTTCATCCTGACCACGCTTCGGGGATTCCGCTTTTGCTAATGGATATGTGGCTGATGGGTCGGCAAAGACCGCTCAATATTTACGGCTTGCATTACACGCTGGATCGCGTGGAAACGTTGATGGGTTTGTATAATTGGTCGGAATGGCCCGATTTCTTCCCCGTTGTTTTTTACCGCATCCCAACCAGAGAAATGTCGCCGGTGCTGGATTGTTCCGATTTTACAATTCACGCTTCGCCGGTGCATCACATGATTCCCAACATTGGTCTGCGGATTCAATTCAAGCAATCTCACCAAACCATGGCTTATTCATGCGATACTGAGCCTTGTGACGAGGTTATCCGCTTGAGTGAAGGGGCTGATGTATTAATTCACGAAGCCACAGGTGAATCTGTGGGACATTCCTCTGCAAAGCAGGC
This sequence comes from Anaerolinea sp., assembly GCA_020049345.1. Classification (GTDB taxonomy): domain Bacteria; phylum Chloroflexota; class Anaerolineae; order Anaerolineales; family Villigracilaceae; genus Villigracilis. The sequence continues at coordinate 10,142 of JAIFKY010000178.1, read as the reverse complement.
GGGCGAGGTTGCCCGAAAAGCAGAGGTTGGCAGGCTGTATCTCATTCATTATCCTACGGGTAAATACGCCAGCGGCGATCTTGTTGCCGAGGCCCGTACCACCTTCCCCGGCGATGTTGCGCTGGCAACGGATTTTATGACGCTGGATTTATAAAAACGCCCTGCTTCAGTTGAGAAAAATCTATTGAAAATCTCTGTGACTTCTGTGTTCTCTGTGGCTAATGCTCTTTTTTGGAAACACTGCGGCGGTTATAAATCTGCTGTGAAGGAGAGATCCGTTAAATGAGCCCCGTCCGCATGTCACAAATTGAGTCTGCGATTCGCATTGTGCTTGAATTTAATGAGGCATTTAATCGCCATGATGTTGCAGGAATGATGAAATGTCTAAGCGATGATTGTGTCTTTGAAAGCGCCACCCCGTCTCCCGATGGCGCAGTCTACGCCGGCAGGGAGGCAGTTGCCCAGTTTTTTCAGTCCCTCTTCCTCCAGTCGCCCCAGCCCCGTATTGAAATCGAAGAAGTCTTTGGCTTTGGACGCCGGTGCATCATGCGTTGGAAATACGTGTGGGTAGATGCGGCTGGAGAAAAAAGATACGTGCGCGGCGCTGATATTTTCCAGGTGAAGGATGACTTGATCTGCGAAAAGTTTTCTTACGTTAAGGGCGGGATGTAGGTCACGCTTGCAGTGTGGCAGAAAACGTGGACTACCAGCCTGAGATATACGGTTCCCACTCGTTATTTTCTGAAAGATGCCGTCCAAAAATATAAGCGGCATTCGAGGGCGGTTCTTTTGGAATGTGAGCCAGGTGCATGTGCGCCTCTTCCACTTTGCGTCCCCCTTTGCGATGGTTGCAGGCTGAACAAGCCGCCACTAAATTTGTCCACTTGTGCGGTCCCCCCAAATGGCGCGGAATAACATGATCCACAGTCAGGCTCACATCGCGCCTGCCACAATACTGACAGGTATAATTATCGCGTCTAAACACTTCGCGGCGCGTTAATTTAACGCGTGGTCGTGGACGATGAATCTGGGTTTCCAGTCGAATGACTGATGGGCGCGGAAGCAACTGTGTTATTGTGCGGATGGTTCCGCGTCCATTCACGATCATATCGGCTTTGCCTGAAAGGATCAGTCCAACAGCCCGTCGTGTTGAGCATACATGGATCGGCTCAAAATTAGCGTTGAGTACCAGCACTGGTTCAAACATACTGTCTCAGGTATCTGCGTCATTATACTGCCAGTTAATGAGACTTCGGAAGATTTATAGGAGTACTGAAATGAATGTGATGATTGCAGGCGGATCGGGCTTTCTCGGCAAATCTCTGACCCAATCTTTGCTTGCCGATGGGCACAAGGTTTTTATTCTCACACGTGGCGCGTCTGTTCCGTCTGGCGCGCAAGCCGTAATATGGGACGCAAAAACAACCAGTGGCTGGGGGCATCTCGTCAACGAAATGGATGTGGTGATTCACCTCGCAGGAAAAACGCTTTCATCTTTTCCCTGGACTGCCGCCACAAAACGCGATTTTCATGACTCGCGCATCATTCCCGGGCTCGCGCTTGGTCAGGCGATTCTCGAAGCGGATCATCGCCCTGGGGTTTTCGTCCAAGCCTCTGGCATTAATCACTATGGCTTGCGCGGCAATACCGCGGACGAGTCCACGCCGCCTGGCGATGACTTCCTCGCGCAATTGACTGTTCAATGGGAAGCCGCCACCAAATCCATCGAAGAATTGGGCGTGCGCCGCGTTGTCATCCGCACGGCAGTGGTGCTTGGAAAAGGGGAGGGGCTGTTATCGCTCATGGCTTTGCCCATCAAAATGTTCGTCGGCGGGCCGATGGGTAGTGGAAAATTCGCCATGCCGTGGATTCACATCAACGACTGGGTTGGCGCGGTACGTCACTTAATTGCAAATGAAAACGCGCGCGGCGCGTATAATCTCATTGCGCCCACGCCCACCTCCAATGCCGATTTCAACCGTGCGCTTGCCGGCGTCTTGCATCGTCCGTATTGGTTTCCCACGCCCGCCTTTTTACTGCAATTGGTCTTGGGCGAAATGAGTGTCCTTGTCGTGGAAGGCAGGTTTGCAAAACCCAAACGGCTGATCGAGTCAGGGTACAAGTTTCAGTTTGAGGCGGCGCGCGAAGCGTTGTCTGATCTATTTAATTAAATTCACAGGTGACACCTCTTTAGGAGAAAAAATCTCATGAAAAAATTGATCCTCTTGCTGGCGGTTTTGATCACCGCATGTAGTCCATCTTCTCAGGGAAATGTTTTGCCCATTCTTGTTGAACCCACTGCGTACATTGACCCCGTTTCCTATCCCACCGCGCAAGTGGAACTGGCTCAACCCAACCAAACCGCAAGCGGAATCGAAGTCCGCATGGAGCGTGCCTCGGTGGAAGGGAAAAACGTGAATGCCGATGTGTGCTTCACCCTGCCTGACACATCCGATTGGGGCGTTTCATCAGCCAGTTTGACCTATGGCGGAATTTTGGTGCAGGAATACGGCACGACTTTGGTCAGTTTGCAGGAACCCGCCGCTGGCGTGGCTGGCTTGCGCTGCGATACGTTGACTTTCGTTGTTCCGCCTGATGCCGACCTTTCCAACACGACCATTGTGATTGATGCCATCGCTGCGACTCCGCGCGAAGGCGAATACTGCTCGGTGTACATGCCCAAGATTCAGCAGGCAATGCTTGCGCGTGGAATTGGCATCACGCTCGATTGTGTGGATGTGAACGGTGTATTGACCATGCAGATCTTGAATTTCCCGCCAGAGATGACGCAGGCGCAAGCCGAAGAGGTTGTTTACAGCGACGAGTTTTATTCTGTCAAAGGACCCTGGAATTTTTCATTCAATTTGGCGCAGTGAAATTCTTGTTGTATAATACGCGCATGTCTACCGCTTTTTCCAAATCCTATTATTACACCCGTCCATAATCCTTTGCGATGGTGTGCTTTGAACGCGCCCTCATCATCGCGGGCGCGTTTTTGTTTGTCAATTTACCTCTAATTGCTTGTTCGGGGGCTTAGCCCCCGAACAAGCGAAACCTTTAGGGTCTAGGTATGAAGGAGAACTTATGAACATCGAAGAACAAGTTGAATTATTAATGCTCGGCACCGAATATGGCGACGACGAACTCAAGAAAGCCATGACCGCTGAACTTCGTGCCCGCCTGTTATTGGCTGAAAAAGAGAACAGACCCTTGCGCGTCTATTGCGGCTATGATCCCACATCCACCGACTTGCATCTGGGACACACCATCACCATGCGTAAGTTGCGCCAGTTTCAAGACTTGGGGCACGATGTCACTTTCTTAATTGGAAGTTACACCGCGTTGGTGGGCGACCCTTCAGATAAAAACAAGGCGCGTCCCATTTTGACCGAAGAGAAGGTCAACGAAAACGCATTGACCTACACCGAGCAGGCTTTTCGCGTGCTGGATCGTGAGAAGACCAAAGTCCGTTATAACGGCGAATGGTTGTCGAAACTCTCGCTTGTAGATTTGATTCGCCTTGGGCAAAATTTTACTGTGCAACAATTTTTGGCGCGTGATAATTTTTCCAACCGTTTGAATAAAGGCGAGCCAATTTACCTGCATGAGACTTTCTACGCCTTGATGCAGGGCTACGACGCCGTTGCCATGGAAACTGATGTGCAAATTGGCGGCTCTGACCAGTTGTTTAATATCATTGTGGCGGGGCGCAAATTGCAGGAAGCGTTGGGGCAAAGACCGTTGGTGGGTGTTATCACCGCCATTTTACCCGGCACAGACGGCGTGCAAAGAATGTCCAAATCTACTGGCAACATTGTGCCGATCAACACGGGCGCGAATGACATGTTCGGCAAATTGATGTCTGTGCCTGATTCGGCTATGGCTTTGTACATGCGTCTTGTCACGCGCTGGAGTCCGCAGGAAATTGAAAAGATTGAGAAAGATGTGATTTCAGGCGCGCTGCATCCACGCGATGCGAAGATGAATATGGCGAGTGAGATCGTCAGCATTTTTTACAGCGACGATGAAGCGAAGTTAGCCCAGGAGAATTTCATCAAAACCTTCCAGCACAAGGAAATTCCAGATGAAATGCCTGAGGTTGTTTTGCAAGCAGGTCAAACGGTTTTGGATGTGATCCTTGCCGCAAACCTGGCAGAAAGCAAGAGCAAGGCGCGTTCTTTGATTGACCAAAAGGGCGTGCGATTGGATGGGGAAGTTTTGGAACGCGGCGATGCGCCATTTCCACATGCCGGGGTCTTGCAGGTGGGCAAGCGGCGGTTTTTGCGAGTCAAGTAGCGCGGTTTGTAATTCGCCAAAGCCGTGTCAGGTTGCAAGCCTGACCTACGAAAAACATAAAAAAGCGATGAGTTGCAAACTCATCGCTTTTTTATTCTCACTCCTTCTCAACCATCCTGAAAAACACATCCACTACATGCGGGTCAAACTGCTTGCCTGAGAGGTTTTGGATGTAGTCCATTACTTCTTTTTGTGTCCATGCTTTTCGATATGGACGGTCTGATAGCAAGGCATCCCAGACATCTATGATGGCAAAGATACGCGCTGAGAGAGGGATTTCTTCGCCTTTCAAGCCTTGGGGGTAGCCGTTTCCATCCCACCATTCGTGGTGGCAGTAGGCAATATCCAATGCGGGGCGCAGGTAGGCAATGGGGTAGAGCATGTCGTGGGCGTGCTGAGGGTGCTTACGCATTTCAGTCCGTTCAGCATCTGTAAGCGGACCCTCTTTGTGCAGGATGCTATCAGCGACACCCATTTTGCCTATGTCGTGGAGCAGAGCGCCGCGACGGATTTGCAATAATTCAGCCTCGGGAATGTCCATTTGCCGTGCCAGGTCAAGGGTCAGGTTGGTGACGCGGCGCGTGTGTCCTTGAGTTTCTTTGTCGCGTAATTCCAGCGCTTTGCCCCATCCTTCCAGTGTTGTGTCGTAGGCGAGTGAAAGTTCCTGGTTGGAGCGTTGCAGGTTTTCAAAGAGTTGGGCATTGTCAATGGCGATGATGGCTTGTTCTGCGAGCGTGTGGATGAATTCGATCCAGTCTGCGCTGGGTGAGAATGGCTGGCGGAAGTAGGTTTCGAGGACGCCTCTTGTGGCGCCTTTGCTGAAGAGGGGGATGGCGTAGTAACTTGTAAACCGTTCAGATTTTAGCGATTTTCTTTGAAGCGGACCGCCTTCTTCATTCAGATCTTTTATATAAAGCGCTCTGCGGTTAAGCAGGATTTGCCCTGCAAGCCCATCTCCAATGCTGAAGGATGCACGTACATTTTCGTAGTTTTTGAATCCGGTGGCGGCGTAGTAGTCGAAGGTTTGGCTGTCGGAATTGTAGACGAGGACGGTGGCGGCGCTGACGCCCATTTTTGTCAGCAGGTGTTCTGTGAGGATGTTGAGGGGGATGCGCAGGTCGAGGCTGGAGGTGATGGCGGTATCCAACTCACGCAAAGTTGTGAGGCGTTGAATTTGTTTTTCGCTTCGCTCGTACAGGTTGGAGCGATAGATGGCGTTGCCTGCAATTTCGGCAAGCGTGGTGATCAGGCGCGTATGATGCGGCTTTACTTTGCGCGGTGCGTTTAATGTTACAGCGAGCGCCCCAATTGTCTCGGTTGCGGTGCGGATCGGGACTGCGATTCCGCTTCCGTTTTGCCCAAAGAATTTGGTATTTTCAAGATCGGTTGACGGGTCGTTGGGTTGGATGGCGCTTACGTAGGCTATTCCGCTGGAATAAACCATCCCAATGATGCCTTCGTTTGGTTTGAAGTCGTGTTTTGACAGGTCGTTAAACCAGCCTGATGTTGTTTTTGACTTTAATTCGTTATTTTCAATTTCATATAACCAGATGGATGCTGAGTCTGTATCTACGCTGGCTTTGATTTCATCTAACAAAATGGGGAGCATTTCTTTTGTGTCCCGCGCGGCGCGCAGTGCGGAAGAAACGCGGCTTACAATTTCCAGTTCGTCGAGCCGTTGTTTTGTTTCTGTAAATAAGCGCGAGTTTTCAAGCGAGGTGGCGGCTTGGTGTGCGAATGTTTGGGTGGCGACCGCGTCGTTTTGTGTGAAGGCGTTGGGCGTGTTGCTGTCAAGGGTGATGTAGCCGATCACCTGTCCGCGTGAGATCATGGGCACGCCCATCCACCCGCGGATTTTTTTGCTGTCTGCCCACCCTTCGAATCGCGAATCTTTTTGGCAGTCTTCAATAATTAATGGTTCGTATGTTTCGCTGATGGTTTTGCACAGGATGTTGTCTGCCGGGAAGGTTGGATTCAGGCTTGGGTCAGAAATGAGAATTCCCCTCGCCGCCGTAATGCGAATGCGATCTCCCTCCAACTCTAAAATGGATGCGCTGTCGTATGGCTTGATTTTGTATAGCCATTCAAGAATTGCTTCATGCAGGGCTGGCAGGTCAAGCAGGTTTGTGAGTATGGTCGCCGCCTGCCTGACGATTTCGGCGTCTTTGCGGCGTTTTTGTTCCAATTCAAAGAGACGCGCATTTTCTATGGCGGTTGCCGCTTGATTGGCAAATGTTTGAGCCAAAATTCCATGTTCTTCTGTGTAGACGCCCGCTGTTTTACTGTCGAGGTTGAGGAAGCCGATCAGCTTGTCTTGTGTGTACATGGCGATGCACATCCAGCCATGAATATAGGTACTGCCTTCCCATTTTTCGAAATATCCATTTGTTTGCGCGTCTTCAATGATATAAGGTTTTCTGCTTGCGGCAACCTGCTTCCATTTTTCTGTGATCGGAAAGTTTTGACCGATATAAAAATGCGCGGGCAGGTTGCGCTTTGCGGCAAGGGTTTCTGTGTCACCATTGATATTTAACATGATGGAGGCGCTGTCATAAGGTACGATCTTCTTTAACCAGTCTAATATGTTTTCGAACAGGTCGCTGGTGTCAAGGGTGTTGGCTAGCGCCGATGTTGCCTGACTGAGAATTTCAGCCTGATTGCGGCCGTGATGTTCCAACTTAAACAAGCGCGCGTTTTCCATTGCAATCGCGGCTTGGTTTGCAAATGTCTGCGCGGTGGCGGCATGCTCTTTGGTAAAGAAATTAACGACGCGGCTGTCAAGGTTTAGTACTCCAATTATTTCGTCTTTTGCAAACAGAGGAATCCCCATCCAACTGCGGATGTAACTTGTTTCTTCGAATTTTTCAAAGCGAGCGTCTTGTTGTGTGTCTGGAATGATCATGGGCTGGCGCAGGTTGTATATCTCTCCCCATTTTGCGGGGTTGGATATATATTTTTTGCCGATCATTTCTTGGGGAATATTTTGTCCGGCGACGATTTCGAAATATCCCTGGTTGATCTTCTCAATTGAAGCGCTGTCGTATCCGATTAGCTTTGCGAGCGAAATAAAAATATTCTCAAAAAGTTTGTCTGTCTCAAAAAATGAAGTCAATGTTCCGGTTGCTTCGCGCAAAATTTCTGCCTGTTCGCGGCGTTTTTGTTCCAATTCAAAGAGTTGTATCTTTTCAATGGTTTTTGCCATTCCGCCCGCAATTGTTTTCAGGAGTCTTTCATCAGTTCTTGTAAACGCGTTTAATTGTTTGCTTTCAATATTTAGAACGCCAATAATCCTCGCTTCAAGGCTGATTGGGACGCAAAGTTCCGAGCGGATGCCGCTTGTTGTTTCGTAATATGAAGGCTCAAGCGAGACATCTCCTGTGATGATTGAGATTCCAGTGGCGGCGACTTTTCCGGTGATCCCTTTTGTCAATGGCTTGCTTAGATTTAGATTCTCCTTGCTTGTGCCGCGATAGGAAAAATGAGGTGTTAGTTCGTCTTGCGTGTTGTTTAGCATGAGAACACCGCAATTATCGGTGTAGAGCGTGTCTCCAATAATGTCTGTAACCCGTTGAATGAGATCGTCCACGTTTTGGGCGACAGATTCCGCCAGCGCGACAGCGTGAAGAACAGTCAACTCTTTCAGTTGTTTTTGCAGGCTGTCTTCATTGCTCTTGCGTTCTGTGATGTCTTGCGCCACGGCGATAATGACCGCTTGCCCAAAATAAGTCCCTTTGAACAGGCGTACATCTTTCGGAAAGGTTTCTCCATTGCTGCGTATCCCCCAAAATTCAAATTGTTGCGCTTCGCCGTTGAAGGCGCGTTGGGCAGCCTGCATCACCTTGTTCATGTCATTCTTACCCGACGCGCTCAGAATTGCAGGCGTTTTACCAATAAAATATTCCTTCGGATATCCATACATTTGTGTGGCGCCGTCATTTACATCAAGAAAGCATCCATTAATATCCTGAATATAGATTGCGTCATTAATACTGTTAAATAAACCACGATAACTGGTTTCGCTGTTTAACAACGCCTCTTCAGATTGCTTTTTTTCAATCGCTGCGCTTAGTGTATTGGATGCCGCTTTAAGCGCTTCGATTTCCGCCTCAGTCCATTCGTGTTCCAATGTGCATTCGTCAAATCCGATAAATCCCCACCAATCTTTTCCGATTTGAAGCGGGATACAAATTAGCGCAAGGATGTCCTGTTCGTTTAGAATCTTTTGTTCTTTGGCTGGAAAGTTTTTGATAAGCCCGTAGACCGGCAACCCTTTGTCAAAAAGTTCGATCCAACGCGAAAAGCCATCCGCAGCAAAATCGCTGTTTTGCAGTTCCTCGTTGTTGATTTGTGGCTTTATTCCAAAGTTGCACCATTCAAAGATTTGGGTTGCCAGTATGATATTCTCAGAAGTTACTTGCTTTTTAACAACATACACGCGACTGACTTTCGTCGCCATGCCCAGTTGTTCAAGTACCTGGTTGATATTTTCTTCCCAGTTGGATGACTTTAGGAACTGTTCCGCCGAAAACCCGACTGCCTTGATGATCGCGTCATGACGTTGTAGATTTTCCTCTGCGTATTTTTGGTATGTAATATCCAGCATAATCCCCTGCCAGGAAATGGGAGCGCCGTCTTCACCCCTGACAATTGACGCGTCCTCTTTTACCCAGACATAATGACCGTCTCGGTGTCGCAGTCTATATTCAATGCGAAATGGCTCGCCGGTTTTGTCGGTTCGAATATCCTCAGCCTTTACTCGTTCTTTGTCATCTGGGTGCAGAGAGTTTTCCCATAAATTGTTACCTGTTTCCCATTCTTCAGGAGTGTAGCCAAGTAAATCTTTTATACGCGGACTCATATATTTGGTGACTTGAGGTTCGTTGAATTTATCCATAAATACCACCGCAGGTAATTTTTCAACCAGTGTGCGGTAGCGTTCTTCGGTGTCAAACAAAGCGGTTTCAGCATTTTTTTGTTTGGTGATGTCAGTTACAAACCCTTCGTAATATAAAACCTTTCCGCTTGCATCCTTTACGACCCGCGCATTTGTTGAGGTCCAAATGACGCTCCCATCCTTTTTTAGGTTTCTGGCTTCAAATTTTTCGACCACTCCATCTCTTGTCAATGCTTCCGTAAACTTGTCGCGGCTGGCTGGTGATAAATGGATTTGCGTGCTTATAGCTGTGATTGTTTCGATCATATCTTTGGGAGATTCGTATCCAAAGATTTGTGACATCGCCAGATTGATATTAATAAAGCGTCCCTCTGGAGATGAGCGAAATATCCCTTCTGTTGTTGACTCAAAAAGATCTGAAAAACTTTGTTTCGCTATACTCAGGGTGTTTTTTTCGTTTTTTATTAAAATAAAAAGAATGAATGCTGTGATGATTACATAAAACCACCCTTTGTATGTTTGGACAGTCGAAAAATACTCAGGGGTGGTGAATAGCATGGCTGCTACTTTATCTGAAAGCAGAATCCATAAAACTCCAACCACGGCATAGATAAGAGATATTTTTAACGCTGACGCAATTTTTTGTCTTTTCATAAGACGTTGGGTTCTTTCCTGTAATTTATTATAGACTTTTTTCAAGGTTTTTCCATAATAAATACTTAAACAAAAAAGCAAACCTAATTAGGTTTGCTTTTGATGAGGCGTCGAGGGGATTTGAACCCCTGATGAGGATTTTGCAGACCCTTGCCTTACCACTTGGCCACGACGCCATATACACAACGAGGATTGCCGACTGAACACCTTCCAATCCGCAACCCTCTATGTTTGAGCGGGCGATGGGATTCGAACCCACGACCTTCTCCTTGGCAAGGAGACGTACTACCACTGTACT
>JAIFKY010000084.1 GCA_020049345.1 Anaerolinea sp. | reverse complement strand
ATGGCAAAAACAGGTTGATTCTTATGTTGCTACGAGTGAATTTGCGCGCAACAAACTCATTCAGGGCGGTTTGCCGCCTAAAAAAATAATCATCAAACCTAACTTTCTGCCAGACGTCAACTTTCGACCCAATCAGATTCATAAGCATGTTTTATATGTAGGACGTCTCGCGCCTGAAAAAGGCATTCAAACACTTGATCAGGCATGGCGCTCGCCCTTGCTGGAAAATATCCCACTTTATGTTGCTGGCGATGGACCCGAAAAAGATTCAATGCTGAAATTGGATCTTGAAAAAGACTCTGTCCGCTATTTAGGGAGAATAGACCGGACGTTTTTGGATGAATGTATAATGCAGTCCAGATTTGTGATGATCCCTTCGGTTTGTTACGAAAATTTCCCCATGAGCCTTTTGGATGCTTTTCGATTTGGCGTTCCGGTAATTGCATCACGGATTGGCTCTCTGGCAGAATTGATTCGAGACGGCAAAACGGGGTTGTTGTTTAACCCTGGCGATGCCGACGACCTTGCCGCCAAAGTAAACTGGTTGTGGAATCATCCTGAAGAATCTGAGTGCATGGGACGCATTGCCCGATTGGAATATGAACAAAAATATACGTCTGATAAGAACTATCAAATATTAATTGAGATTTATAAGAAAGCAATAGCGGAGAGATCGCGGTGATGTTTGTTATCGGTATACGCGTGGATACCACGTCTTATTCCCATTCCACTGCGACTGTTTTGAATTGGGCGAAGACGCGCAAAAGTCGTTACGTTTGCGCCGCAAACGTCCACATGATCATGGAGGCTTTTGACTTGCCTGAATTTATGCGGGTTGTAAATCAGGCGGATTTAGTCACACCCGACGGTATGCCCCTCGTTTGGATGTTGCGCTTCAAAGGTCAGCGCGGACAGCAACGCGTTTACGGACCGACCTTAATGCTTCACGTCCTTGAACGAACCGCGCATGAAAATATCCCCGTCGGCTTTTACGGCAGCAAACCCGAAATAGTAACTGCGCTCATTAAGCGAATGTCCGCGACATATCCCAATTTGAAAATCGCTTATTCATTCAGTCCGCCGTATCGAGATTTGAATTCAAATGAAGACGCCGATATTGTTCAAAAGATAAACGCCTCTTCTGCGCGGATTTTATTTGTTGGTTTGGGCTGTCCAAAACAGGAAAAATGGATGGCGGATCATCGCGGAAAAATAAACGCTGTCATGCTTGGCGTGGGAGCGGCTTTTGATTTTCATGCAGGTCTAAAATCACAGGCTCCAGCATGGATGCAAAAAATTGGATTAGAGTGGTTTTTCCGCCTCATCACTGAGCCGCGCAGGTTATGGCGACGTTATCTTTATCATAACCCGCGCTTTGTATTCCTTGCTATCCTGGATCTCCTTGGACTTCTTCGGTGAAAATATGCTCAGACGATTTTCAGTAAACTTTGCATTATTCTCAATAGCACTTGACGGGCTGTCTGTAATACTCAGCCTATGGATGGCGGCGCTTTTTCGCCCAGCCCTCAATACTCTGGATTGGGTTGTGCCAATACCTGCACGGGTTGTCATCCCCGCCCCTTTGTATGTTTTTTTCCCCCTAGTCTGGATTCTCATCTACTCGGCACTCTCCATCTATGATGGTCGGAAATACCTGCGGGCGATGGATGAATTTGCCATACTCTCGCTTGCCATGCTGATCGCATCTGTTTCAGCGGCAGGCATCTTGTATTTTTCCTATCGTGACGTTTCGCGCGCTCTTTTCCTGGTTTTTATTTTACTTGCGTACCTGGCATGTTTGGTTTGGCGAATTGTGGCAAGAGTATATTTCCGCACACAAAAAGCCTCCCCAGACCGCGCGCGCCGTGTGCTTGTGGTTGGCGCGGGCACGCTTGGGCAAAAGGTCAAAACTCAACTGTTGGAATCCGAACTGCCCAACCTCATCTTCTCTGGGTTTGTAGATGACAATTCGGAGTCATTGCTTGATGCCGCCCCGCTTCTGGGACATGCCCGCGAAATTCGAGACGTGCTAAAACGACATGAGATAACCGACGTGGTGATTGCCCTGCCGCACTCCGCGTATCATCAAATGAGCGAGATCGTTCAGAAGATGGAGGATGTGCCCGTTCAGGTCTGGGTTGCCCTCGGCTTTTTTGACCTTGCCCTGTACAACACAACCATCGAAGACCTGGCAGGAATTCCCATGCTGGATTTGCGCGCTTCTGCCATTGATGATTACCAGCGGATGATGAAACGCGCCTTTGACGTATTCTTCGGTTTAATCGCCCTGACGCTTGCCCTGCCGCTTATGGCTGTGTCGGCGCTGATGGTTTTTCTTGAAGACGGCTCCCCAATTTTCTATCGCCCCAAACGTGTTGGCGAGAATGGGCGCCTGTTCGAGATGCTCAAATTCAGGACCATGCTCAAGAACGCCGACCAATTGCAAAGTCAGGTGGAGAAGCGGGACGCAGACGGGAATATCATTCATAAATCAAAGGATGATCCGCGCATCACGAGGGCTGGTCGTTTTCTCCGCCGCCATAGCCTGGATGAATTACCCCAATTCATCAATGTGATACGCGGCGACATGAGCCTTGTGGGTCCCCGCCCGGAGATGCCCTACCTGGTCGAAAAATATCAACCCTGGCAGCGCAAACGCTTTGCCGTACCGCCCGGCATTACGGGCTGGTGGCAGGTCAACGGGCGCAGCGATAAGCCCATGCACCTGCACACCGAAGATGACCTGTATTACATTCAGAATTATTCGATCTGGCTGGACATTCAAATAATTTTTAGAACGGTTTGGGTGGTACTTCTTGGAAAAGGAGCATATTAAATATGGAAAATAAATTGTTTGCTCGGGTTGTTGATTCGCTCCTGTATATGGGCGATATTCTAATTTTGTTTTTTGTCTTTATTTTTGTTAATATATCGGCTTTAAATATACCGGGGTTCATGGGAAATCAATTTCCGGACGTAGCGCTGTTTGGCGGAGACGCATGGAAAATCGCGCCCGGATGCGGGTTGGTTGTTATTCTTATGATTGCCATGCTTTTTATTAAAGGAGAACTAAAGTCTTTTGCGCGCGCCTGGTTGCAAAATTATTTGCTTATTTTCTTTTTGCTTTTTTCCCTTGTCTCTTTATTGTGGACAGTTTATTTACCCGCAACTTTGTACGAGCTTATGCTTCTCTTTTTTTCTACGATTGCGGGTTCCTACCTGGCGATACCTGGCGATTCGCTACCGTTTATCCGGCTCTGTAAAACTTATGACTGGGATCGCGGCTTTTTGTGTTTTAGCCAGTTTGTATCTTGTGTTCTTTACTAATTACGGGATTATGCAAAATAAGTTTTTTGTCGGTTCTTGGCTTGGCTTGTTTTGGCACAGGAATCATACCGGCAGTTTAATGGCGTTTTTCAATATGATCTTTCTTGTAAGGCTGCTCATAGATGGCGGGTTATCCTTTAACGGCAAAGTGGCTTGCGGTATCTTTTATTTGTTGACAGCGCTGCATGTCTTTGGAAGCCGTTCTGCAACGGGCATTTTAATTTATATTTTTTTGAACATGGCTTCAATAACTTTGTATATCTGGACAAAATGGCGTGAAAAACTTACGCCGAAACATTATTATTCCTTTGTATTGATTGTCGCGGCTGGCTTTACTGTATTTGTTACCAATTTGGGCTTTTTCTTTGGTTTATTGGGGCGCACTGCCAACATGACAGGAAGAACGCCGCTTTGGGAGGATCTCTTTTTCAACTTTTATCTAAAAAAACCATTCCTGGGATATGGATATGGCGCCTTGTGGATGCAGGAAAGTTTCCGCGTTTTGATGCAAACCAGGCACGGCTGGTTTTATCCTGTATATTTTGCTGATAATGGTTTTTTTGACATATTATTAAATCTGGGTATTGTCGGGCTTGTCTTGTTTATGATTATGCTCTTAACTACAATATTTCGTAATGTTCAAAAAATAAGGCTGTCCCATTCGTGGAAATATATTTTTACTTTCCTTGTTTTGTTTTATATAATAATTAGCAACCTGACTTATAGTTTTCTCTTGGAAGTAGATCACTTTGTTTGGATGTGGCTTATTGTTGTTGTTTTTCTTTTGCAGATGCAGGAAAGCGAAGTTTCACAGGTTGTTGCTTGAGACTGCGGATTTAATCTCGCTGACCAAAATGATTAGCAGTCCCCATCCGTAAAACCAACCCCAAAAAACGAAATTAAAAAAATTTTTCTGGAAAAATTCCAATATAAAGTAGAATGGGAATGAAAAAATGAATGCGGCAATCCAATGCTCGTACTTCCATTTTTTGACCTTCAGCAAGGCTGGAAGCATCAATATTGTATACCCTGTCCATGCAATAGGAGAAATTAACAGGGAGGTGACGATTGAAAAAGTGTTTATATTGGAAATGGAAGGCTTGTATCTGTAAATCAGGTATAGCATTGCCACAACCAGGATAATGCTTAGAACGACTCCTGCTTGTGCTGAATTAAAACGCGCAGTTAATCCCTGTAATGAGTTGTTTCCAGGAAAGATCAATAGGTCGGGCGTAAATATTTTGGAGGCTTCAAACCATTGCTGGTAGATTCTGAACCCGTAAAAATAAATGGGAACCAGGCTAATGAACAGCGCGGTGACTCCCGCGGACAGAAATATGGACCAGTACCCCGCGATTCCCAACGCCCCTGCCCAGAAAACAAAATTGGGTTTTATTGCTATCAATACGCCCAAAAGGATTCCAGCTAGAATATTTTTTTTCTTTTCCATGTTGATGATAATTTCAACCGTTAGAAGCAGGAGAAGCGTGTAAATTTGCCCCAGTTGAATGGTGTGCCAAAACCCCGCCAGACTGAATGTCCATAAAGCCTTCCAAAAAACAGCAGGCACTG
The DNA here is from genome assembly GCA_020049345.1 of Anaerolinea sp. Taxonomy (GTDB): domain Bacteria; phylum Chloroflexota; class Anaerolineae; order Anaerolineales; family Villigracilaceae; genus Villigracilis. The sequence continues at coordinate 2,352 of JAIFKY010000084.1, read as the reverse complement.
TTTTATCACGATTTCTTTGTATTAATAAATAGAAGCTCCATGAATAGATTATGACTATTAGGATGCGCCAAATTTGCAAGGAATACATTGGAGAAAATTTGGCAATTTGTTGAAAGAAGAGAACAGAAATCGGCGGATTTAGATTTGGAGCCGTTCCAGAATGATTTATTCCTTGAAACTCCACTGAAAATATCAATGGGGAATTGTCTGTATATGGATTTTCTCCCTGATTGGCAAGCTGACCCGACGCGATAAATGAACCAAAATCCAGTAATCCATGCGCATTGAGAACAAGAAAAACGTTAAAACAGAATAATATCAAAGCATATATGCTGACTATAATTAAAACAGCGCTACGAAGCGGGCGATTTTGTAATTTGTCCATTACTCTCTCTCCAGTTTACCCCGCCCTTTGTTTTTTTTCTGCCAAAAGCTCATGGAATACAAAGGGAATTGTATGGAATTTCATTGTCAATGTTTGCGTTCGAAAATAACGATATTCCTGGACGCGTATATTGATTGATAATCCTTGTTGAGAGTCAGGTCAAGGGTTAGAGAATCGGTAAATTCTCCATCCCTTTGTATAAGTACGTAATCGAATTTTGTGTTTGACTTGTTTGCAAGAGCTTCGATACACGCGCGCGGCGCTTCATTTTGTAGGCAGTATTGATAGCCTATAACTAATCCAGCCTGATTTTGGAAGTTTTTTTCTATAATCCATTCATATCCTTGTATTGTAGTGTGGCTGCGGCGCGCGGCAAATACCGGAAACCATTCATTTGCATAGTCTGAAAAAAGACTTAAGTCGCCTGTGATTACAAGAAATTCCGTATTCTGCGGCGTATTGGTTTTGACCCACTGAAACGCTGTTCGGGATTCGTTGGGCAGATATCGCTGACTCAATGTTGTATCAAACGAAATTATGCCAAATAAGAGGGCGATAGTGATATAGGCAAGGAACAACTTTTCTGACAGGGATTGCAAAATAGAATTTGTTTTGACATCGTGGAGGTTCGCTTCGAGTTTTGCGATCCCAGGTAAAACGACGTCTATTAAACAGATTGCCGCAAGCATTGTCACTGGCAGGACGGCTATATTTGGGGCGCTGCGCGGTTCCACCAAAGAAGGCATGATGAATAAGGCGGGTAAAAAGAATTGACGCTTTGCAATTTGTGTAAAGAGTCCAATAACTGCCAAAGTGGCAATGATTGTATTAAATGGTTCCTCGCTAATGACGAAGAAAATAGAAAAACCAGAGTAAGGAGTATGGAATCCTGTTTGACTGGCGGCAAGAAAAGGTTCGATGCCAAAGCGATGCAAAACAGTGGACCACCAGGGGGCAGTTACAAGTAGCGTCCCTGCGCCTACGATCAACGCGTTACGGACTCCATCCCTGTCTCTTCCATAAAAGACCAATAATGCAAGCCCGATGGCAATGGCGTGAATCGATGCTTCAGGATGTGTCAGGCACACCGCCGCGCTGAAAATAATTGCGCTGGAGATGTATTTCGTTTGTTTTTTTGTGAATAAAAGATATATGCTCAACATTGCCAGTATAAGAAATAACTGTCCTAATCCGCGTGTTATACCGCCTCCCATAATCAGCCAGGTAAGTGTGCGCGGAAGCAGCGCATATAGGAATGTCGTAACGCCTGCTTTTAGGGTGGAGTTCAATAAATGCCTGGTTAGTAAAAATACACATGGAAGAGTAAGAATCAATACAATGGCAGGCATCCACAACACAATACTAAGCGTGGATATATGAAGCCATTTGCCTATTGCCCCTGCGAGATAAAACGCTAATGGCGGATAGGCAAATGGGATTTGCAGCCCGTTATATTCGACATAGACAGGTAGTTGGAAGTTGCTTAATTGCACGGCTTCTATCATTTTGTAAAACAATCCGCCGTCATTGATTGGGAACCCGGTCATTAGCGCCGGGTATATTCGAAACCACCCCCCGAAAATCAGCGCTGCCAGAAAGAAGAGAATTCCTATATCATCATTGCTGAGTTTATTTTGCGTTTTTAGCATATTAGTCCTCTTACCTGACCTTTTCAAAAATAAAAACATCTTCTGTGCGATATGCGCTGGAATATTCAATATCGTCTTCCAGCGCAAGGATAAGACCGCGGGTTGCTCTGTTGGAGGTGTCCATGGGCTTGCAGTTGTTTGTTGGCGTCTTGATCGAGATGTACATATAATCATCGTCTGCGCCAAAGTAGGCGGATTCGCGATTTAGACATTCCAGCCCTTCATCGATACAACCTTGAATGCCATTCCTGTGCCCGAGAAATTCCCCAAATTTATTTTCGAGCAGCCATTCGCGCCCCTGTAAAGTAGACAGGCTGG
>JAIFKY010000034.1 GCA_020049345.1 Anaerolinea sp. | reverse complement strand
GAGTCTTTTGAAGACCCCGAAACCGCCGCCTTCATGAACGAGCATTTTATTAACATCAAAGTTGACCGCGAAGAACGTCCAGACATTGACGGGATTTACATGCAAACCGTGGTCGCCATGACAGGCTCCGGCGGCTGGCCCATGTCTGTTTTTCTTGCGCCTGATCTCAAGCCGTTTTTCGCCGGCACATACTTTCCGCCTGTGCGCCGCTACAACATGCCCGCTTTCAAGGATGTCCTTTCAGGTCTGGCAAACGCATGGGCAAATGACCGAAGCGAAATTGAAAAAGTTTGCAACCAGGTCATCGGTCATTTACAGCATCAAAATAAAAATGAAAAAAGCGATCTGCTCACACGCGAACATTTTGACGCCATCGCAAAATCCTTGGCAGATTCTTATGACTGGGGATATGGCGGCTGGGGTTCTGCGCCAAAGTTTCCGCAAGCCATGACGCTTGAATTTTTGCTCAACCATGCGGCACAAACTGAATATCAAAAACTCATCACCCACTGCCTGCAAGCCATGTCGCGCGGCGGAATGTATGATGTGGTCGGCGGCGGCTTCTCGCGCTACAGCACCGATAACTTTTGGCGCGTGCCGCATTTTGAAAAAATGCTCTACGACAACGCACTCCTTGTCCGCGCATATTTGCACGCATGGCAGGTGACGAAAGAACCCGCTTTCAGGCGCATCGTTGAAGAAACGCTTGATTTTATTCAACGCGAAATGACTCACGAACAAGGCGGGTTTTATTCCTCGCTCGATGCCGACTCTGAAGGCGTGGAAGGCAAGTTCTATGTTTGGTCTCTGGCTGAAATTCGTGAAACACTGCAAGATGATTCGGATTTTTTTGAAGCGGCTTACGGAATCACCGCTGGCGGAAACTGGGAAGGGAAGATAGTTTTGCAACGCGCAGTGGATGATGCCTCCCTCGCCGCACGCTTCAGACTCGACCCCGAAGTTGTTCCCGTCAAACTGGCAGAATCTCATTCCAGGCTTTTGGCGTCCCGCGCGCGACGCGTTCGCCCCGCAACTGACGACAAAGTAATTACAGCGTGGAATGGTCTGATGCTGGCGGCGTTTGCCGAGGCGGCGCGGGTGCTGGGTGATGATGTCGTTGCGAGGGCGAAGCAATCTCCACATAATTTGGAGATTGCTTCGGGCAAAGAACAAGCACGCATTCTCAATGACACGTACTACCAAGCGGCTACCCGCAACGCGGAATTTTCACTGTCTGCACTGCGACCCAACGGGCAACTCCGCCGCGCATGGCGCAATGGAAACACCACAGACGCGGTCTTTCTCGAGGATTTCGCTGCGTTAATTTTAGGCTTGCTGGAGTTGTACCAAACCGATTTTGACAATAAATGGTTCACATCTGCGGTGGAATTGGCTGATGAAATGATTGAAAAATTCAGCGACCCCGACGGCGGATTTTTCGACACGCCGCACGATGGCGAGGCTTTGTTAATCCGCCCGAAGGATATTACAGACAATGCCACGCCTTCAGGCAATGCGCTGGCTTGTGAAGCATTGCTGAAACTGGCGGCGTACACCGACGTTGGAAAATATCGCGATCTTGCAGAACAGGCGCTGACGCTGATCGGCGACTCTGCTTTGCGGCATCCGCTGGGATTTGCGCGCTGGCTATCGGCGGCGGAAAATGCCCAGGGAAACACCAAGCAGGTTGCGGTGTTGGGCGAAGCGGGCGAGGAAAACTTTGAGCGGTTGATCAAGGTCATTCGAGCAGAATATAGACCGGGCGTGGTGGTGGCTGCTTCCGCCTATCCCCTGCCAAAAGATGTACCCGCCTTACTGCATGAACGCAAGTTGATTGACGGAAAAGCAACAGCGTATGTTTGCGAAGGTTTTATGTGCAAGCAGCCTGCAACCAATGCAGAAATGCTTGCAGAACAATTGAACGATACAGATCATAAATAGCGCAAAAGGTGTAAGCCAATGTCAACTGAAATAATCCCCCCTTCAGAGTTGAGTAAGTTTTTATCCTTTTATGATTCCCATAAACAGGAAACATGGGATGAGGAAACCTCCTTCCTTCAATTACTGGCATGGATCGAGGACAGGCAAACGACTCAGAAAATGCAGGAACGGATATGCCAGCCCGGAGAAATCATTCTGCGCGAGGACGAACCGGGCGATGTATTTTATGTGATTCGTTCAGGCAATGCGGTGATCATCAAAGGTGATATTCAAACTGCCACCGTTTTGGGCTTTCGTGGAATGGGAGATGCGCTTGGAGAAATGGCTTTACTGGAAAACCTGCCGCGCTCTGCCACGGTCATTGCTTTGAATCTGGTCTCGTTATGGTCGTTGAGCCGCGCCATGTTCTATCAATTTCTGGGCGAGAACCATCCGTCCTTCAGCCTGGATTTAATGAACATGCTCAGTTCGAGAATACGCAAATCTGATGAAGAACGCAGGCGCGGATATACGCGGGAGAAAGAGCAGGTGGTGGCGTTGGAAACCCTGAGCCGGCAAGCCACTCACGACCCGTTGACTGGTTTATTCAACCGCCGCTATCTGGATCAAATTTTGTATGGTGAAATTGCCCACGCGCGGCAGAATGGATCGCTGGTGGGCATTTTGATGGCAGATGTGGATCACTTCAAAAAGATCAACGACACCTACGGTCACAAGGCGGGAGATTTGATGCTTCAAGCGGTCGGCGACCTGATGAAGAGTTGTGTGCGCTCGGCAGATATTGTTTGCCGCTACGGCGGCGAGGAATTTGTGATCGTCATGCCTGGCGCATCGGCTCCCACAGTCAGCAAGTGCGCCGAGGAAATTCGATCCAAATTCCAGTCCCTGCATGTGAAATTTGAAGATCAGGAAATTTATGCAACCATATCGCTGGGCGGAGCCATTTATCCGTTACATGGTTCGAATGTGGATGAAGTATTTGTCCACGCAGACCGCGCCATGTATCAGGCAAAACAGAATGGACGCAACCGCGTGGTGATATTTCCGATTGAGTCTGCAAGCAAGAACATTGAATAACTGAACAACCCTTTTCAGGAGCAGTCCGTTATGTCTGATCAGCCCATTCCGCGCAGTTCATCCAAAATGAACAGTCTTTTGAAGTCTCGCTTATCAGAACTGGAGAGCGAAGATTCAGCCCAAGCCATTCCCGACGGGTTGAACCCTGAACTAAAAAACTACCTGCCCCCTGACCTGTGGCGGAAGTTGGTCAAGGACAATACGCGTAAGGGCTTTCTTAACAACGCGCTCGACCAATTGCAATCTTTGCACTACGCCATCTCCACCTACCTGCCCGGCGATTTGGTGCGGGAGAAAATAACCAATCCCGAGGCAGGGTTGGTTGATGGGAAAATGCTGAAAGGCTGTCTGCTGTTCTCGGATGTGAGCGGCTTTACGGCGCTCTCAGAACGGCTGGCGGCGCTGGGTCCAAAGGGAGCGGAACACCTGACCAGCGTCATCAACCGCTATTTTACGGCGATGATTGGCATCCTCTCACAATCCAATGGGACACTGCTAAAGTTTGCGGGGGATGCAACCCTGGTTTATTTTCCAGAGCAGGAAAGCGGAATCCATGTTCAATGGGCGGCGCGCGCGGCGCTGCGGATGATGCGCGCCATGCAAGACTTTGCAAACATATCCACCCCGCTGGAACCGGTGACCATCACCATGAAAGTGGGACTTTCAGCAGGCACATTTCTGGCGGCCAGCATCGGCTCAGAAAAACGAATGGAGTACGTGCTAATCGGCTCCACCGTTTCACAGACCTTGCAAGCCGAAGGTTGCACCAAGCCCGGTGACATCGTAGCAAACCAAGCCGCCGCCGATTTGCTTTCCACAGATTATTCAATGACCGAGGTTAAGGCGGGTTTTTACTTGTTGAATCCAGGCGAACAGAAGACCCTGGATGGATACGAAATCAGCCAGACCCAAAGACGTAAAGCGCGCGGCAGCGCAGTGCAATGGGATGCAAGCCCGGAAGACATCAAATCGCAGATCAACGAGAAAATAAAGCAGATCAAGGCGCTGACCCCATATCTAGCCAGTGAATTGGTGGAACGCATTATCACTCATGCCGACCAGCGCCAGGTGCAGAGCGAATACCGCCCAACAACGGTCATGTTTTGCAACTTCACAGGACCCGACAGTCTGTTTGATTTATGGCAGGAAACAGGCACAAAGCGCGTAACTGATTTATTGAGCGACTACTTCACCGCCATGAATGAAGTCATCAGCCGCTTCGGGGGAATTGTCAGCCGCATAGACCCGTACAGTCAGGGAAGCAAACTTCTGGCGCTGTTCGGCGCGCCCGTGGCGCACGAAGACGATGCCCAGCGCGCCATCAGCGCGGCATTGGAAATGAACAGCGCATTGTTAAAATTGAATCAGGATTGGGGACAAAGCCTGTCCCGCTACCTGCCACGCGGCAGTAAAAAGAATTTCATTGAGCACCGTATCGGCATCACCCTCGGCGATACCTTTGCCGGACAGGCGGGTTCATCCACACGGCGCGAATATACCGTCATGGGAGATGAAGTCAACCTGGCGGCGCGTCTGATGAGCGCCGCGCGCATTGGGCAAATTTTAATTAGCGAACGGGTATTGGATGTGACCGACACCTATTACATCACCCGCAAACTGCCGCCGGTACGGGTGAAAGGCAAAAAAAACATGATCCCGATCTCGCAGGTGGATGGTCCCCGCGAAGATACATTGCTTAATCGCATCCAAAACCGCACACCGCTCATTGGACGGATGCCCGAACTTGAACACGGCTGGCAGATCATCCAGCGCGCCCGCGCCGGAACAGGCTGTACGTTACATCTAAAAGGACAAGCCGGAATTGGGAAAAGTCATCTGGCTGATACACTGCTCAAAAAAGCAATTGACGACGGCTGGCAAATACATGCTTTCCAGTGCCGCTCATACCTGACGAGAGAACCCTACTCCTGCTGGAAGGGATTGCTTCGCTCAATTGCAGGCATCACATCCACAGATCACCCGTTGATTCAAAAAGAAAAACTGGAACGGCTCACCTCACAATCTAATCTGGGATCCGAGCAAACTGCGGCATTAACCAACATGATGGGGATAAGCACGGCACAACCGTCAACTGAAAGCGAAGAAGGCAGTGAATTGAGCGTCGAAAATTTCGCTCGTTTGGTCAAGCAGAAAGGATTCAGCAGAAGAGCCAGTACATCCAATGTTTTTTCTCAACTGGACGAAAATAAAAATGCCTCCAAAAATGAAACCGCGCCAACAATTGACGGAAAAACGCTCAATCTCTGGCGGGCGGCATTGGGAAGCGTCCTTGCCGCAGTGGGGTCAAAAACGCCGCTAGCGGTTTTCTTTGAAGATGCCCAATGGATGGATGTCGAATCAAAAATTTGGTTAAAGGAAATGAGCAGAGAACTGACTGCCCAGCCCGTGCTTTTTCTGCTTGCCCTGCGCTCACAGGAAACCGGCACGAAAGAAATCGGCGAGACAATTCAACTCAGCGCCTTCACCAAATTAGAAACACGCGCCATGGTCGCTGAGATCCTGACTGCGGGGTTGGTGGACATCATCCACGAACAAAGCAACGGCAGCCCGCTCTTTGTAGAAGAAATCAGCCGCTGGATCAAACGCTCGCACACCATTGACGAGAGCCGCCTCAAGGAAATCCTGCAAACCTCCGATATTCTGCAAAAACTGGTATTAAGCCGTCTCGAAAGCCTGCCCGAAGGACAGCGCGAAGTGGCGCGCCTGGCCTCAGTCATCGGTGTCGAGTTCCGCAACAGCGAGGTGAAAACCTTGTTGCCAGAAACAATTGATCCAACCACGCTTCATAGTTACCTGAACGATCTGAAAGACGCCCACCTGATTACAGTCAGCGAATATGGCATGGATAGGCAATACACATTTATCCAACCCATCTTTCGTGAAATTCTCTACACCAGCCTGCCATTTGAAAGACGACGCGAATTGCACGCCCGCATGGCAAAACACCTTCTGCAATTGCCAGACCACCGCCAACGAAGCGACAAAATTGATACCTTTCTGGATAATGGAACACGCGCCAATCCCCTGCTTGAAACCGAAAAGATGGCGTACCACTACGAAATGTCTGAGCAATGGCTGGAGGCAGCCAAACAACTGCTCCAGACGATAGAGACTCAAAACGCAAGCGAAACCATGTACAACCGCGTATTATCCCTATTGGAGCATTATCCGCCAGAAAAGGTTGATGCGGCTATCGGATTGCAAAAAGCGCGCGCATACCTGGGACTGGGAGACGCCGCCATTCAACGCAACGACCTTGCCGCCAGCGCCGCCGCCCACGAAGCAGCCCTCGCCGCACTGCCCGTCGAAGAGACGCCGTCTAACCTGACAGCCAGCATTGCGGCTCGCCTATTCCTGCTGTTACCCAGCCAGGGAAAAATTGAATCGGCCGAAAAACAACTTGCTAAAATAATCGATCAACGCGCAGATGATTGGAAACTGCGCGGCATATCTGCCTGGTTAATCTGGCGCGCAGGGCGCGACGCATCGCCGCAAATCGCTGCCTGCCGCGCATCCCTGCCTGAAATAGATACCGAAGACAGCCTGCGTATGCGAGCATTGCTGGATGACCTTTCTGGAAATTGGGAGCAGGCGGCGGAAAAATATCAACTTCTTGGCGAATCTCATGCGGCTGCTCTGGCATGGGTACAATTAGGCGATTATTTTTCGAAGCAGAAAAATTCCACCGAAGCGGGCAAGCGGTACGATCTGGCAGCCGGCATCTGGCAGGATTCTAATTTCTGCGGCATGGCGCTGATCCACTACCGACGCGCCGATCTGGCATGGCAGGCGAGTCACAACCGCAAAGCGCTGGCATTACTGGAAGAATCACTCGCCTCGTTGGATAAATCTGCGCCGGCGCTTCAAACCGAACCACGCGCCACAATTCAAAAAGCCCTGACACGGGTAAATAAAAAACAATATGGCAGTTGGACCTATTGGCAGTGGCAGCCTTTTGACGATCTATCCCGCATTCAGTTTTGCTTTCCGCTTTTTCGAGAGGTGACAAGGAATATTTCATGACGATCAACCTTCTGCTCAAAGAGAACGCCATTTTCAAAACCCTCTCGGATGAAACCATTAATCAACTGGCGGCTAACCTGAAAACACGCTTGTTACACGAAGGCGAAGTACTTTTCAACTATGGCGACCCTGGCAACGAAATGATCATTGTTCGGAAGGGGAAAATCGCCATTTATATGCCTGATGAAAACCAGCCACAAACGGGACAGGCGATACGAGTATTTCAACCTGGTGAGATTTTGGGCGAAATGGCATTGATAGATCACCTGCCGCGTTCAACAAGCGCGCGCGCCGAAGCGCAAACTGTTATTGCAACGCTTAATATTGAAAACTTCAACCGCCTGTTGGATGACCACCCTGAAGTGGCAATGGATATGATGAGCGGATTAAGCGGCCGCATCCGCTATACCACCAATTTTATTGGCGAGATACGGCAATGGGTACAGCGCGTGGCTGAGGGAAACTATCATGACATTCGGTCATCCGGTCAGATACAGGATAGTTCGCTCTCCGCGCTGGCATCGGAATTTGTGCGCATGGCGGCGCAAGTTCGGATGCGCGAAGAAAAATTGCAACAGGAAGTGGCTCAACTACGGATTGAGATTGACGAAACCAAGCGTCGGCATGAAGTGACCCAGATCACCGAAAGCGATTATTACGTCAGTTTGAAAGAGAAACTCAAAGCGTTGCGGGAAGAAGATGATGTCAGCACCCCACCAGGTTCGGCAATGCGCTTAATCTACGACAAAATTGAGTCGGCAGATAAAAAGAAAAAGGATTAATAACTCACCTTACGCTGTGTCGTTCTGAGCGCAGCGAAGAACCTCTTATTTGAAGGTAGAAACCCTTCGCTCCGCTCAGGGAATCACGCTTTAGGGTCTGTAAATTATTAACATCCCACAACACTTGCGCCGCCCGCCAGGGCGGGTGTGGCGGCGAAGCAATCTCTGTATCAGCGAGGGGATTGCTTCGGGCGAAGAGCAAGTGCGCCCTCGCAACGACATGGTTCGGCGGCAGGTGAGGGAAATTATAATTTTACGAACACTTAGGTGCGTAAGGTGACTTAATAAATTAGAAACAACCTTGCAGTTTTGTAGAGAACCAATTGTCGAAAAATCAGCCCTTTTGTGCTGTTCATCACGACTAATAAAGCAATCAAAACAATAAGCGAGGAAAAATGAATTCACAAAAAGCCATGCAGTCTCAAAATGTCAAATCAAAATGGAAACTGGCAAGCCTATTTTTTATCATTGTTGTTTTTTCTGCATGGTTAATGGTTGCCTGCTCCGCCGCACCAAGCGGAACCAACCTGGCAGGCTTCGCAGATGGAGCGCAGGAAACCATGATCGCGCAGGAAGTATCCGCTACACCAGCCTCACCCGTTGAAGGCACCCCAACCCCACTGGCTGAAAGCGCACCCAGCATACCTGCTCCAGAAGTAACGTCGCCAGAACCAAGCGGATCAATTGCTTATATTTCCGAGCAAGGCGGAGCAACTGAGTTGATGGTGGCAAACATGGACGGCAGCCAACCTGTAACCCTCACCCATGATGGGTCTGATAAAAACAACCCGGTCTGGTCGCCAAATGGACAGCAAATTGCCTTCGCTGCCAACGTCGGCGGCAACTGGGATGTGTACATGGTCAATATCAGCGACGGAGCGGTAACCCGCCTAACCGACTCGCCCGCCAAAGACTGGTGGCCCAGTTGGTCTCCAGACGGCAGTATGGTGGCATTTGAATCATACCGCGATGGCGACTTCGAATTATATAGAGTTGATCTAAATGGCGGAAACCTGTTCCGCCTAACCAACAACCCCGCCGGAGATGCGCGCCCAGTCTGGTCAAAGGATGGTCAATGGATTGCCTTTGTATCCAACCGCGACGGCAGTTCTGACATCTACAAGATGGATGGAAATGGAAACAACGTTCAGCGCCTGACCGCAGATACCACCCCCGACGGCAGCCCATCCTGGTCGGCAGATGGACAATGGATTGCGTTTACCTCCTGGCGCGACGGCAACCCCGAAATTTACCGAATGCGAGCCGATGGAAGCGAAGCGCAACGCCTAACCTCCAACAACGGCAGAGATGACTATCCGATATGGTCGCCAGACGGACAAAGCATTGTCTACATTTCTGGAGAAAGCGGCGCTGAAAACGTAATGATGGTAAACGCAGATGGCAGTAGCGCAAATCCATTGACAGCCGCATCGGGAAACAATGGCAACCCAAACTGGTCACCAGACAATAGTTACCTTGCCTTTGAGACAAACCGAAGCGGAGCAGATGAAATTTACATAACCAATCGCGATGGCGAGGTTATCAAACAAATATCACTGCCTGGGCAAAGCGTCAGCGAACCAGTTTGGAAACCATAAACCACTGATTCAAAATATAAAAATCTCCAAATGCTTTAGAGCATTTGGAGATTTTTATATTTTAGACCTCATGCGAAAGTTCATTTTTGACCACAAAGGCACAAAGTCTCGAAGACTCAAAGGAAAAAACTTAGTGACCTGGTGTCTTGGTGACTTTGTGGTTTACAACGCTTTACTTATGCAAGAGGTCTTTTACAAAAAACGGATTACAAAACCTAACGCCAGATGAATTTCAAATCCTCTGTCGGCGCGGTTCCCCAATATTTTGGATTTGGACTGAGGGTTAATCCATCGTCTGCCCAGGAGGAGACGACGTAAGGTCCGCTGGAAATGATGGTGCTGTCGCGCCCGCCGTAGGCGCTGTCCACGGCTAGAGCATCTGTTTTTAAGATGGCAAACGCGGGGTCTGCCAGATAGGTCAACAATTTTGGTTCCAAACGGTTGAGATGGATCAGGACTGTATTAAAGTCAACCTTTTGAATTCCATCCACCATTGAAATTGGGCGTTTATCGGCAGATTTTTCAGCATGGAAGCCTAAAAAGATTTCCTGCCAGGTTGCATAATTGCCGTTGCCATGCAAAGGGCTTTGCGGATCAAACCAGCGATTAAAATTATCCGCAACAATATCTGGCGTTACAGGTGTCCCGTCGCTAAATGCCGCATTGGAGCGCAACTTAAAAATATAGTCAAGCTGGTCGTCTGAAATTTCCCATGATTCAGCCAGAGCAGGCTGTGGGTTTCCGTTCGCATCCAAGGTTACCAGCCCTTCGTAAAGATACTGACTGACCATAAGCGAATCGGCATCCTGTGTCAGCGCGGGGTCAAGGGTGATGTTTGGGTTGATTGCCGTTAGGCTTTCTGCCTGCACAGGAGATGTATCTGCTGCGGCTGGAGCCTGCGTGGGCGGCAGGGTTGGCTGTTCGGTGGCTATGGGTGTAGATTCTGCCGGTGGCTGGCAACCAGCCAACAGGAGCAGAAAAGCCAGCGAAAAAATAAGTATACGGGAATGAGTCAAGTGAGCCTTCATCATTAATATACAATTCCTTGCTCTCATGGTTTAATTACACTGTTTATATTCTAGCGCATTTTCTTTAATTCGGGAACTTAATCTCAACTTGCTCACATGGTTTTCTCAAAGGATAAAAATCTTAACGAAAATTTGACCGGTTTGCGTTTTTCGCGGAGAATGTTTAACAAAGTCACCAAGACGCAAAACCACAAAGTTTTCCCTTCGAGTCTTTGAGACTTCGTGCCTTTGTGATCAAAAGCAGACTCTAACAACCTACTTTGAGAAAGCCGTGAACGTGTTCAAGTTTTGAAGTCTGTATTCGAACCGTCCAAAAACCGATTGTTTAGAGTATAACTGGACAAAATAAATCATCCGCAAAAAATTGGTCAAATCCATTCAACCCTTTTTGAAGGTAAAGCCCGACTAATATTATGAATCATCAAAAATCGCTACTGAACAATGCACACCCCAGTGATGAAGAGTTGGTGCGCTCGGCGCAAATGGGAACGCAAGATGCATTCACCCTGTTATATGAGCGTTATTTTCCAAATGTGTTTGCGCGGGTACGTTTCAAAATTCCAGAAAACGATGTTGAGGATGTTACGCAGGAAATTTTCATCGCCGTCCTGAAATCACTCGGCAGTTTTAAAGGACAATCCAAATTTAGCACGTGGATATGGACCATTACCAACCGCAAGGTAGCCGATTATTATCGTTCACGCAAAGTTGAGTTAATTGAACAGGATGATCAAGAGGAATCAGTGACGCTTAATTTAGCAAACCACACAGCAAGCACTGACGGCGACCAGGATGATCTGGCAAGCATCCAGTATGCGCTGGGAAAGTTACCTCAAAATTATCAGGATATTCTTCTCATGCGTTTTGTGGATGAAATGCCCTTTAACGAAATTGCCAGTCAAAACAGGCAAACCCTTGAAGCAACCAAATCCCTCTTTCGGCGTTCAGTAGCCGCTTTGGCGAAGAAAATGGAGGGAGACAATGGATAATTTCTCCAAATCACAGGATCAACAATTGGAAGACCGGCTATCTGAATTTACAGACCTTGTGTTATCCAAAGAGAATGAGGCAGATATGCAACAAGCGATCAATCAAGATGAACTGGCTGAATTGCAAAAAACCATTCTCCGCATGAAAGCGGCCGCCCAGCAAGCGCGCGCAAGCGGCAATGCCGATATACGCATCCGCAACCGCCTGCAGATGGAATGGAAGAAAAGCAGGCAGGCGGAACTCCCAGCGCCCAAACGCTTTACCTGGAATTGGACTTTTCCGCGCCTCGCCCTGACTGGCGGGCTTGTTGCTTTAATCCTGTTTGGCGTGGTGAAATATCTGCCCAATACCACCACAACCTCCCTAGCCGGAGCCGCCGAGGCAGCCGAGGGATCATCAAATTGGTCGCCCTTATTTATTTTTGCAGGCATCGTCGTTATTGTGATAGTTCTTTGGCATAACCGCCACGATTAAAAAGTAGAGGTTATATGAAAACAAAAACTCACTTCAAATTCTTGAACATTATCTCTTTAGTCATCATACTTTCACTCTTGATGGCTTCATGCGCGCCTGGGCAGTCTCTGTCAGGCGCCGCCGGCGCTGACGGAACTGAAGCGCCCGTAGTGGAAGCGCCCGTAGAAGCGCCTCCAGTGGTAGAAGAAGCCCCTCCAGTGGTGGAAGAAGCGCCTCCAGTAGTAGAAGAAGCCCCTCCAGTGGTGGAGGAAGCTCCGCCCGTAGTGGAAGAAGCGCCCGCAACAGAGGCGCCCGCAGCAGCCCCCGCAACAGAAGCGCCTGTTGTGGAAGCGCCGACAGAAACGCCCGTAGTGGAAGCCTCGCCGACACCCACATCAACTGTGGCGGTTTCGCTTCCGACTCAAACTCAAACCGCAACGCCAACCCCAACTCAGGCTCAAGCGCAAAACCAGACGCAAACGCAGACTCCAACCCCTACCCCGACCAATTTGAGGGGCGGGCAGGCGGGAGCGGCAAGTGTTGCAACCTCAACGTTTACACCAACATTTACGCCAACAGCAACCGCAACGGCAACAACAACCAACACCCCTGCTTCGGTTTGGGATAAATCCACCATTACGGTCAATGGTGCCTGTAACGCAAGCACGGGACAGGTGGAATTCACCATTACCAATGGCGGTTCAGCCATGACCGGATCAACCTCGTGGTCTGCTTCTGCGCCGGGCATCAGTGTTGTACCGTCAAGCGGCTCAATCACGCTTGGGGCTGGAGAATCGACTGTGGTGACATTTGGACCCTACCCGGGAACAAAAGTCTCAATTGTCGTCAATCAACGTGTTGGACATCCAGGTACTGGCGTAGCGAAAGCAGATGCCACATGCCTTTCAGCGCCCGCAACCGCAACCCCAACTTATACACCAACAAACACAGCCGCGCCGACAAATACTCCCACACCTACCCCCATTCCCCTGCCAGATCCTTACCTTGGATTGGGTGTTGCCTGTAACAGAGATCTGTCTGCCACGTTCACGATCAGCAATGCCGGTGGTCCAATGAGCGGGGGAACCTACACTATCAATGAGCCTGGCAAAGCACTGAAAACGGTGCCATTTGATCTGGCTGCCGATCAGAGCATCTCTTTTAATACTGTCGGGAATGCCAGCGTAACGGTTAAATACGCAACCTCTGTATTGGATCAAGTAAACTTGGCCGCAACGGGAACCTGCTTGCCATTGCCGACAAACACACCAACAATAACGCCAACTCCAACCAAGACGCTTGCTCCAACAAAAACCCCCACACCAACCAAAACTGCTACAGCTACAAATACTGCGGGTCCTTCACCCACGCAGACACCCACCAAGACTGCAACATCCACCAAGACCGCTACCCCGACCAACACGGACGGACCATCGCCGACGCCAACAAACACCAAGACCGCCACGCCGACCAAGACACTTACGCCAACCAAGACGGCCACACCGACCAGAACGGACGGTCCATCACCCACGCCTACTGCCACCAAGACGGCCACCTCAACAAAAACAGCCACGCCAACCAAAACGTTGGTACCGACCAAGACTGCCACACCTACCAATACAGATGGACCATCACCCACGCCTACATCCACGATAACCCCTACATTCACCCCGACAATAACGTTGACTCCAACACAAACGCCAACCGTCGAGATATTGGACGGACAATTGGATTTGAAAGTATTTTGTAACCCTGACTTAAGCGCCACCTTTGTTATTAGCAACATCTCTGGCGCAGTCAGTAATGGTTCTTACAATATGTCAGACCCGGCGCAAAGCGGAGCAGTTAATCTGGCTTCAGGCGCGCGCATGTCGATCAATGGCGCCGGTTACGCGACCATGATCGTTACCTACCACACATCGTTCCTATCCTCAGTGACATTGAGCACGGTTGGATCCTGTTCGAAGCACCCCACCAGCACACCGACCAATACACCGCCGCCAACCCAAACACCTACCAGCACAGCCACCTCCACAAAGGTTTCGACCAGCACGCCTACCAACACGCCGACAAATACACCCACCAAAACAGCAACCAGCACGTTGACGAATACGCCGACCCTCACGCCAACATTCACCCCAACTTCCACGCCCACCAATACCCCCGTTCCTCCGAAATTGACTGCGACCGGCGTTTGTACCGATGACACCGCTCTGGCGACCTTCACTATCACCAACAGCGGTGGTGACATGCCAGCCGCCTACACCTACAACATCAAAGATGGCTCTGGGAATGTGGTCAAGACCGGATCTGTCCAACTCAAAGCGGGCGGAAGCGTTTCTGTCAGTACCAGCGGCAACTATGGGACTTTGACCCTCTCCATCACCGATGATAAGGGGACAACCACTGACGCATCTACAACCACTTGTGTCAAATTGCCGAAATTGACCGCGACCGGCGTTTGTACTGACGACACTGGTCTGGCGACCTTCACTATCACCAACAGCGGCGGCGACATGCCCGCCTCCTACACCTACAACGTCAAAGACAGTGCAGGCACGGTGATCAAGACTGGCACGTTCAAACTCAATGCGGGCGGCACTGAAACAGTCACTGCCAGCGGAACCTACG
>JAIFKY010000217.1 GCA_020049345.1 Anaerolinea sp. | reverse complement strand
CCAGTTGTCGCCGGCAACACTTCCGATACTTGAGATTGGGGCAGCCCGTCACTCAGTTCGATGCCTATGCTGTATTTGTCTTCCGGTGTGGATGGCTGGGTCATATTCACCTCAATCGGCGTGGGGGTTGCGTTGCTCGGCGTAAAGAACTGCCTTGACAAAAAAAGCAGTCCGCCAACACATGCAAGCAATATCACCCCAATGAGCACAAAACCGCTTTTTGTGCCGAACTTATTTTTTCGAGTGTCTGTCATGGGAGAAGTCCTCCTTCCACATTATAACGCTCTGATGGATAGGAAAGTTCCCTGTAAAAATACAGATATGTGGGCAATTCCCAGATAGCTGGAAAATCTTTTAATTTATTCTTTACCGTACATTTTGTGAATTTATGTCGTTGCGAGCCGCCGATCTTGTTCTTAGGCGGCGTGGCAACCTCACGACGGGAGATTGCTTCGCCCTACCGAGCTCGCAACGACATTTGTACGGTAGAGAATTAATAGACCTCTGCATAAGTAAAGCGTTGTAAACCACAAAGTCACCAAGACACTGGGTCACTAAGTTTTTCCCTTTGAGTCTTCGAGACTTTGTGCCTTTGTGGTCAAAAATGGACTTTTGCAAGAGGTCTAATTTATAATTTTCTTCGCGGTTTGAATGATCTGTTCGCGGACAGGGTAGCCGTTGAAGTTGATTTGTTCCATGCCAAGCAAAACCGCGCCGACAACGGGCGGGCAGTTAAGGTGGATAATCTTTGCTTTAGGACAATGCTTGAGGACAATGTCGCGCATGGGGGTTGTGATGATCTCGCCTGCGTCAAAAACACTGCCTGATTGTATGATCTCAACTTCTTCACCGTTCATTTCAATTTGACGCGCAACCGAAACCGCCAGCCAGCCAAGTTCTTCTCCCGCCCATTGAATGACCTCACAAGCCGCCGTATCGCCATCGCGCGCGGCTTGTATCACATCAACGGCAATAAATGGAAAGAGATGATATTGTTCATTGGAAAGACCTTCCATTAAATCCATTTCATCTTTCGCGCCTGTTGCGTTGAGTAGAATTTTGGTAAGTGTTGTCGGCGGTATCCGTTTGATCCACGCATGGTTGACCATGTGCAACGCTTTTAAGGCGATCTCAATTCCGCCGCCGAATTCGCCAAACGTTGGACCGTTGCCAACGATGCGCCCTTCTTTTCCATTTTTATTTCGCCCACGGCAATTATTCGATGATCCCGCCGTGACATTGACCCCGCAGCCATCCGTTGCGCCCGCTAGCAATCCGTTCACGCCATCGTTCACAACCTCAACCGGGCAGGATAAACCGAGCGTGGCAATTGTCTGCAAATGGGATTCGCGATCTGAGGGAAAGTCGTAGCCTGCAATCCCAAATCCAGCGCCTGAGATTTGATTCACAGAAACGCCTGCTGTTGTCCTGGCTTGCTCAAATGACTCTTTCAAGGCGTTTTCCAAACCGTCATAGCCAACATCTTGATGATTGCCCCCCCATGCTTTACCGAATCCGATACATGCGCCAGTTTCATCCACGATCAGCGCGTGGGTTTTGGATGAGCCGACATCTATGCCCAAAAAATATTTCATGAAGTCTCCGTGGTAACCCGTTGAGAAACTGCCAAGTCACAAAGGCTCGAAGTCGCCGGTTTTTTTAGACTTCAAGCCTTTGTGTTAAAAGAGCAGATTTTTGCGAGTGGTCTATTTGAAGAATTGAGGAAACCACTGCTTGTTTGTTTCAAGCATGTCATCCATCACCGCCTGAATTTTGTCTGCGTTGGGTCCGAGCGGATGGGTAAGCAGCGCCTGATACATGGCGTTTCTGTCGCCATGCACAGCGGCTTCAATGGTGAGCAGTTCATACATCTTGACTTGGGAAATGAGTCCGAAGCAGGAAGCAGGCAGCGGGTCGGCAGGCAGCGGATGAATTCCCGTGTTGTCCACTTTGGCGGGCATTTCCAAAACCCAGTCAGATGGCCATTCCTTCACCGCTCCATTGTTGCGGACGTTGACCACATGCGCCTGTCCCAGGTTGTTGTAATGCGAGTTGATCAACTGTGTTGCCAGTGTGGAATAATACGCCCCGCCACGTTTCATCAAATCTGCGGGCGGTTCGGTGAGCGCAGGGTTGGCATATTGGAGCAGAAGCTCTTTCTCGATCTCGATCACTTCTTCGGCGCGCGAAGGCGGCCACTTCTTTTGTTCGGCAAGTTTTTTATCGGTGTAATAAAAATAATGCAGGTAATAATTTGGGATCATGCCCAGTATTTCGAGCGTGCGAATATCCCATTCCGGCTCTTCTTTTTTCATAACCTCGGCAAGGTATGCGGGGAAAATTTGAGGCCACATTTCTTCGCCGTCCACTGTGAAGCCGCGATGCCAGGTGAGGTGGTTGAGTCCCAGCGTGTTCAACATTGCGCGATTTTCGTCAATTTTTGCGCCGGTAATTTTTTCAAGCCCTTCAAGCATATTCATCTTGGCTGTGATGCCCACATTGCACACGCCCACAGCAGGCACATCAGGTGCGTAGCGGTTGAGCGCCTCGGTGACGAGTCCGGCTGGGTTGGTGAAGTTCGCCAGCAACGCGCCTGGCGCAGTCTCGCGGATGTCTTTTGCAATGCCGAGAATTACAGGAATGGTACGCAGGGCTTTTGCCATGCCGCCGACGCCCGTTGTTTCCTGACCGATGAGTCCGTGACGCAGACCAAGATATTCATCGCCGCGACGGGCGGGCATCATGCCGACGCGCAACTGCGTGGTGACATAGGCTGCGCCCGCAATTGCCTCCCTTTGATTTGTACTCAGCATCACCTTGAACGGGCTGCCTTTTGCCTTGACCATGCGCTGGGCAAATCCGCCGACAATGTTTAGTCGTTCCTGATCAATATCCATCAACCAGAGTTCTGTAATGGGTAAAGTTGAAATTCTTTCCAGAAAGCCATTTACCAATTCTGGCGTGTAAGTAGAGCCGCCGCCGATCACTGTAATTTTCATAAATTCACAACCTTAGATGCTGATTTCATTTTTTCTCCTTGATCCGAATGGGCAAAATTAAACCAGAGATCAACAAAGATGAACAGAGGGTTGAAGCGATTTTTTGCCAAAACATCTTTGGTCATCTCTGGTTAATTGGATTTAGAGACTGTTTAATAACTTCACCATGAAGTCACCAAGACACAAACCTACAAAATTTTTCCCTTCGAGTCTTTGAGACTTCGTGCCTTTGTGGTCAAAAAGCGGGATTATTAAAAATCTCTTAAGGTCTGACTTAAGAAACGCTCTCTTAAGAATATACAAAGAAAATCGCCATGCCAATTTGGCAGGGCGATTTGAGATTTCATTTTTTATGCAACAGCCATTCGTGGCCTAAATTTATACCCGTACACAATCACTCCGCGCTCATCGCCATCGTTGCGCATTTTGCGGGTGACCATTTCCACGGGCATACCGATTGAGATCGGTTGTTCGTTCAGGTCGGTTAACTGCGCGGTGAGCATGGGACCTTCTTCCAATTTTACGATTGCCACAGTGTAAGGGGCATTCGCATCAAAACCAGCGGGGGCTTCATAAACAGTGGTGTAGGAATAAACTTCACCTTTGCCGCTGAACGCAAATTGTTCTTTTGCCTCGTCGCCGCAATTGGGGCATACATCGCGGGGTGGAAATATTTTGTGATCACAATGCGGGCAAACTTCGCCCACCAATCCGTATCGTTGTTTCTTGAGTCGCCAATGTCTTGGAATTTCCATTTTTTATCATTCCTTTCTATGTCCTAATTCTATCCCGCGCGGCTATCAAACTCTATCAGGATATGTCTAGCCCAATTTTTGCAGGATGTGGCTGACTGCTGTGGATGCCGGCCCACCGAGCGATTGGATCAACCCATAGGTTGCATCTGCGATTTGATTCGCGCCCGCCTGCCCCCGAAGCTGGATGACTGCTTCGACGGCCTGGTACACGCCCGACGCTCCGCCTGCAAACCCGCGCGCTTTCATGCCGCCCATGGTCGCGCATGGGATTCGTCCGCTCAATCCAATGGAACCATCCTCGGCGAGTTTCCAGCCTTTGCCTTTGATTGCAAATCCAACCGCTTCAAGTTGCAGGGCGGCATAAATATTGAATATATCGTGATATTCAAAAAAGTTGATTTGATTCAGCACAATGCCTGCCTGCTTCATTGCCTTGCCCGCCGAGATTTGAGCGGTGTCAAAGAACAGCATATCTTTGCGGTCATGCAAAGCCAGCGTATCAGATGACGCCGCCGAACCGGCGATCTTCACGGGTTGACTCTGCCCATTGGCCGGGATCAACTCACGGCGAGTCAGAACGAGCGCGGCAGCGCCATCCAAGTGTGGAGCCATATCAAATATCTTGAGCGGGTCGCTGACCATTTCTGATTTGGCATAGGTTTCGGCTTTGATGGCTTTGCGGAACGCCGCATTTTTATTGGCAACTCCATTAGCGTGGGCGGTGAGCGCGAAACCGGCAAACCCATTTTCGGGGACGTTGTTTTCGTGCATGTAACGCTTCATCAACAGCGCGGCTTGCGCGCCGATGGTCATGCCGTGGATCGATTCAAAGTCTGCGTCACTTTCGGTGGCGGTGGCTTCCTCCACATCTGATCCAATTTTGTCGGTGAATTTTTCAACGCCAATGACCAGCGCAACATCCACCATGCCGCTGGCAATGGACAGGTAGCCCTGCCGCAGCGCCGCTCCGCCCGATGCGCCTGAGGCTTCGAGGGTGATGGCTTCAATGCCAGTCAGCCCCGCAAAATCTGCGATGAGCGCTCCAAGGTGCGCCTGGTTGGATAGATTTGGCGCGAGCATGTTGCCGACAAATAATGCCTGCGGTTTGAGTCCGCCGCTGTCTTTGAGCGCGTCTCGAATGGCGTCTACGGCGAGATCGCGCAAACTGATCTCCCAATGTTCGCCGACGGGTGTTTGTCCAATTCCTGCAATTACTACATCTGTCATAGAAGACTTCCTGTCTGTGTGGGTTTAGATATTGGTAAATAGTAAATGGTAATTCAATTACCATTTACTATTTACCAATTACCAAATACCAAATACTTTTTATAAACTTCAATTTCTCAGCCGTCTGGTAACTTTCGCCGCCTTCGTGGCCGTTGTACGGATAGACTTTGATGTCTTTTTCGCCAGCCCATTGATTGTACGCGGCGTAGACCGTCGAAGGCGGGCAGATTTGATCCATTAAGCCTGTGGAGAATAATGCTTTTGCTTTTGCGCGCGCGGCAAAATTGATCCCGTCAAAGTAGGAAAGTGTATTGAAGACGGTGTCTAATTTATCGCGGTGAACGTGACAGTATTCTGCGATCTCTTTGTATGGATAAGTATCCACGATTTCGGTGGCGCGGCGGTAGTGACAAAGGAACGGCACATCGGGCATGGCGGCAACCACGTCAGGGACGAGTCCAGCCGCGGCGATGGTGATTCCTCCGCCTTGCGATCCGCCAGTTACGGCGATGCGCGCTGCATCCACTTGGGGGTGGCTGCGCGCCGCGTCAATTGCGCGGACGGCGTCGGTGAAGACGCGGCGGTAGAAATAATGCCTGGGGTCAAGGATGCCTTTCGTCATGCTGCCTGGGATATGCGCGTTGCCGCCTTCGGCGTATAAATCGGGCGTATCGCCCGATGACCATGTGCTGCCTTGTCCGCGTGTGTCCATTACAAAGTGAGCGTAGCCTGCGCTTGCCCAGAGCAGCCAGTCGAAGGCAAAACTGCGTCCGCCGCCGTAGCCGATAAATTCGACCACGCAGGGTAGCGGTGCATCGCGATGCGCCACTACGGGCAGGATCAACCAGCCTTTGATCGGTTGTCCGCCAAAGCCTGAGAAGGTGACATCGAATGTTTCCTGTGCCGTGAGACCGTAATCCACGCGCTCAAATTTTGCGTTGATCGGGTGCGCCCGCGCTTCATCCAATGTGGATTTCCAGAAGGAGTCAAAATCCGCGGGTTCTTCGCGCGGGGGAAGGTAAGTTTTTAGTTCGTTGAGAGGGAGGTCGAAGAATGCCATGGTTTTTTGTAATTGGTTGATTGGTGGGTTGGTAATTGGTAAATGGTAATTGAAACTTGTTAATTACCATTTACCAATTACTCATTTTTACTTCATCGTAATTTTTCCGCGATACCTAGCGTAGGTGGCGTAATCTATTTCGGTGCGGCGGGCGATGTATTCCTGTGTTTTCGTGGCGAGACTCTGGCGGGCGGTGATTTTATCGGTGACGAGAATGTCGAAGGCGTCTGACCCTGCTCCAGAGCCGAAGGAGACGCACAGGATTCTGTCGCCGGGCTGGGCAATATCAAGAGTCGCAGTCAAGCCGACCATCGCCGCGCCTGCGTAGGTGTTTCCGATCACGGTCACCAATAGTCCGGGTGTGATTTGCTCCAGCGAAAATCCAAGTTGCCCCGCGACCTTTTGCGGGAATTTTGTGTTGGGCTGGTGAAAGACTGCCCATTTGTAATCTTTGGCGGTTGTGCCGCTGGCTTCCATCATGCGGGTTGCGGCTTCGGTGATGTGTTTGAAGTAGGCAGGTTCGCCCGTGAAGCGCATTCCGTGTTCGGGATACTTTTGATATTCGCGCCGCCAAAAGTCGGGTGTGTCGGTGACGTAGGAATACGCCGAGTTGATGACCGCCAGCGACTCTTCGGCGGGTCCGAGGATGTATGCGCCGCCGCCCGCAGCTGCTGTGTATTCGAGCGCGTCGCCGGGTTTGCCTTGGGCGGTGTCCATGCCGATGGCGAGGGCGTAATGTCCCATGCCTGAGCCGACCATGCCCATCGCGGCGACCATGGCTTCGGTGCCGGCTTTGCAGGCGAATTCAAAATCTGCGCCTTGCGTGCTGGGGACTGCGCCAATCGCTTCCGCGACGATAGTGGAAGTGGGCTTGACCGCGTAGGGATGCGACTCGGAGCCGACCCACACCGCGCGGATTTCCGCCGGATCAATTTGGGCGCGCAGCATGGCATTCCGCGCCGCTTCGATGGACATGGTGATCACGTCTTCATCGAGACCGGGCACGGCTTTTTCTTTGATGGGAAGTCCGCTGGTTTTGCCAGTCCAGACGCGCGCGATCTCTTTTGCGGGGATACGATAGCGCGGCACATAAGCGCCATAGCCGACAATACCGACAGGCTTGACGGGTTTGAGGAGGGCGGGGGAGGTTTGCGTGTTAGGGGTTGTCATTTATTTTTTCCTAAATTTGCCTTTTTATATTACGGGCATCCTTTACGTAATCTTCCAGATGTTATATCTAATTCGAGTTCCGAACAATTTTGCGAGACAAATAGTGTGAAACTGAGGGCGGGACTGCGTAGCATCTCGCACACACACAAATTACCAATCACTAATTACCAATTACTAATCACTAATCACCAACCAGCATTTCCTTCAAAATCTCTTCCGCCCTACTCACGCGGATTGCCTTCTCAGCCACCATTTGCGCGGCGACCTTGTCAATCATATTGCCAGATGCGCCAGCGGCGAGGGCGACCTGCCTTGCGTGCAGCGACATATGTCCGCGTTGGATGCCTTCGGTGGCGAGGGCGCGTAACGCCGCCATGTTTTGAGCCAGACCAACGGAGACGATGATCTCAGCCAATTCGGATGCGGTCTTGACGCCCATCAACTTGACTGCGGCTTGGGCGGCAGGGTGAACCTTGGTCGCGCCGCCGACGATTCCCACCGCCATTGGCATTTCGAGCGTGCCGACGAGGTTCCCATCTTTGTCCTTGCCCCAAGTGGATAGGGATGTGTATTTGCCAGAACGCGCCGCATACGCATGTGCGCCCGCTTCGATGGCGCGCCAGTCGTTGCCCGTGGCGAGTACCACCGCATCCACGCCGTTCATGATTCCTTTGTTGTGAGTTGCGGCGCGATACGGGTCGGTTGCGGCGAAAGCCCAGGCGGCGATGATGCCATCGCGCACGGTCTCACCTTTAAAGGATTCAAACCCGACGGTCAATTCGTTAACGGGGATGGTGCAGCGCACACGCGCAATTCTGCGATCCGCCAGGTTGGATAGAATCCGCAAGTGGACTTTTCCGCCGGTAATGGCTTCGATCTTCGGCGCCAGTTTTTCGCAAGCCGTGTTGACTGCGTTTGCGCCCATCGCGTCGCGCACATCATAAATCAGATGAATGACGATGAACGGTCCAATGGGCGATTCTTCGATCATGCGTACTTCGAGGTCGCGCGCGCCGCCGCCAAACTTTTTCAGGGTTGGGTCAATCGCATCGGCAATGGCAAGCAACTCCGCTTTGTGCTCGTAAATTTTCATCCGCGCTTCGTTCATGTTGATCACATTGATCAATTGCATTTGTCCGATCATCAACGGCTCGGTGGTGGTGGCGGTAAATCCGCCGCCTGCGCGCGCAAGTTTCGCCATGAAAGATGCGCCCGCCACAACCGAGGGTTCCTCTACAACAAAGGGAATCAAAACATCGCGTCCATTGACCATGAAGTTCAAGCCGATTCCCACCGGCAGCGCATACATGCCGATCACATTCTCGATCATGTGTTCGGCTGATTCAGCCGAGAGTCCGCCCGTCGTAAACGGGATCAGGTCTGCGGGAGTCTGATTCGCAGCCTCGGCAAGTTTGGCGCGGCGCTCTTCGAGAGTCAGGTTGTAAAATCCAGAGATGCGAGAGTTTGTCATTTTATTATCCCAAGTGTAGTGTTGGCGTTCTTCCAAATTCTATCAAAAAGCGACGAATTGATTATAATGGCATGTATGCTTCTAACCCGTGAACAATTACAGGAAAGATTATTTGCGCTTCACAGCGCAAGTTTGGAATTGGTGAAAGATGTTTCGTTGGAAACATTGCTTGAACGAATCGCCGCCACGGCTTGCGAGCAGGCTGGGGCGCGTTATGCCGCGTTGGGGGTGCTGGATGATCACGGCAAACTTAAGCAATTTGTTTCTGTTGGCATGTCAGATAAGGAAATAAAAAAAATAGCGCATCATCCCGTGGGGCTTGGTTTGCTCGGCGAGTTGATGGACACCGGAACGCCCATCCGCGTCCCTGTGATTGGCGACCACCCCAAGTCGGTGGGCTTCCCCGTGCATCACCCGCACATGACATCGTTTTTGGGCGTACCGATCCGCGCGGGCGATAAACAACTGGGGCAGATTTACCTGACCGAAAAAATTGACGCATCTGAATTTAATGCAGATGATGAAATGATCATTCAGATGCTTGCAACCTACGCCGCCACAGCCATCACAAACGCGCGTTTGTACGAGCAGATGAAACAACGCGACCTGACCTTGACCCGCCGCAACGTGGATATGGGATTGCTGAACGGCATCGCATCCGCCCTAACCTCCAGCTTGGAACTCGACGAAATTCTTAACAAAACCCTTGGGCTGGTGATGAATTACATGAAAGTTGAAGCAGGTGATATTTTCCTGCTGGAAGACGATAAAACCACCCTGCGGATGGTTCTGCATCGCGGGCAAGCCGCCGAAGCCTTCTGGACGCGGAATATTTTTCAGGTTGGCGAAGGCTACCCGGGGCTGGTGGCAAAGAGTCGCAAGTCCATGGTCGGCATTCACCTTGCAAATGACACCAATTTTTTACGAGATGCCGTTGTTCAGGCTGGCTTTCAGCAAATCGCCTGTATTCCGCTGCTTTCAGGCGAAAACCTGATGGGTGTGATGAGCGTCGCCACGCGTGTCACCGATCCATTTGACGAGAGAAGCATACAACTGCTTACTGCGGTTGGCACTTGGGCGGGTCTTGCCATTGAAAATGCGCGGTTACACGCCAACGCGCGCCGCCTCGCCGTGTTGGAAGAACGTGATCGCATTGGCATGGATTTGCACGATGGCATTATCCAGTCTATTTATGGCGTAGGGTTGGGTCTGGAAGGGGCACAACTTACACTAGACGAAGACCCTCAAGCAGCCAAAGAGCGAATTCTCCATGCAATTGACGGATTAAACCAGGCAATCCGCGACATCCGCGCCTACATTCTGGATCTTCGTCCTCGTCAACTTGGCGACGAAGGCTTAATCAACGGTATAAAGCGCCTGATCGCTGAATATCGCGCCAATACTTTCTCTGAAGTGAACTTCACAGAGTCCGCTGACTTGAAAGACCTGCCACAGACACAGTCATTGGCTTTGTTCCATATCTGTCAGGAAGCATTAGCCAACGTTGCAAAACACGCAAAGGCAAAAAATGTGCAAGTTGCCGTTTGGACAACCTCCGAACGCGCTTTGTTGGAGATCACCGACGATGGTAAAGGCTTTGACATTGAGCAGATACAGACTTCCATTGGTCATGGACTTGCCAACATGCAAACCCGTGCCCATGCAGTCGGCGGAGAAGTGGATATTTCGTCAACAATTAAAGACGGAACAACCATACTTGTCTGGGTTCCACGCGCTATAAAACACTGAAATCCAAAAATTGGCGAATCGTTGCCAAACGAGTCACAGGAACTCGTGTCTCGTTTGATATGAAGCAAAAAAAAATCCTTTATGATTTTTTAAGGTCAATATGTACGGCTTGCCCACAAATGGTTCCCAACACCCATATATGGGGGGCAGGCAGGCAAAAACTGGCGCGCTTGGGTGAAACGCCTGTTCTATTGAAAGACGCAATTGTGCTTGAGCGCGGAAAATTTTTTTAAGATAGATAAACCTTAACAAAACAAATCTTTTTAACTTAACGTAGGTCTACCGCCTTGTTATCTATTGCGGGTATCTGCTAGAATGATTGCACGCTGATATAACGGATGCTTGCCCCAAACATCCAAATTCCTGTACTACCCTTTACAAAAACATTACTATTTACGAAACCGCGATGTAATAACAAGGCGGGCTATTTAATGCGCCCTACACTTAATACTGAGGAATATTTATGAATGCAGAACAGGCATGGCAATCGGTACTCGCCCAACTTCAAATGGAAATGCCCCGTGCTTCCTACGACACCTGGGTGCGTGACACGCGTCCCACAGCGTATGAAAACGGGATTATTACCGTTGGAGTTCGCAATGCGTACGCGCGTGACTGGTTGGAAAGTCGCCTTGCCACCACGGTCAGCCGATTGTTGATCGGGATACTGAACTCAAACGTAGCAGTTGAATTTGTCGTTTCTCAGGCGAATGAGACCGACTCACACACCGACCCCGAGCCTGTTGCGGCTTCCCTTGAAATCACCACGCCTGAGCCAAAACCGCGCCATGTCACGCTGAATCCACGCTACACCTTTGATACCTATGTTGTAGGCTCTGGCAATCGTCTTGCCCATGCGGCCTGCCAGGCAGTGGCTGAGAAGCCCGCCCGCGCCTACAATCCGCTTTTTCTGTATGGCGGTGTGGGATTGGGAAAAACCCACTTGTTGCACGCCATTGGCAATGCCTGCCATGCGGATGGTTTGAACGTTTTATACGTTTCCTCCGAAGAATTTACGAATGACATGATCAACGCCATTCGCACACACACTACACAAGCCTTTCGCGAAAAATATCGTTCTGCTGATGTTTTGCTGGTCGATGATATTCAATTCATCGCAGGCAAGGAATCTACGCAGGAGGAGTTCTTTCACACCTTCAACACCCTGCACGGACAGGATAAGCAGATCATCGTTTCTTCCGATCGTCCTCCCAAGTCACTGGTCACATTGGAAGAACGTCTGCGCTCCCGCTTTGAGTGGGGATTAACTGCCGATATTCAAGCGCCCGATTTTGAAACCCGCCTTGCGATCTTGCGTTCCAAGTCTGAGCGCACAGGCCGGCATATTTCGGATGAAATTTTGGAGAGCGTTGCCAAGCAGATCCAATCCAACATCCGCGAATTGGAAGGCGCATTGAATCGTATTATTGCATTTGCAGATTTGAGCGGTTCCGTCCTCACACCGAGCCTTGTTGAAGTGGCATTGGCTGATTTGTTGCCCCAGAGACGGAATGTGCAACCGAATAAAGTAATTGAGGCGGTTGCAAACGCCTATGAAGGCATTGATGTTGATGATTTGATTGGGCAAAATCGAGCCGCAAAGATCGCCATTCCCCGCCAATTGGCAATGTATATTTTGAGCGAATTCAATAAAGTTTCTTCACCTCAAATTGGCGATCTCCTTGGCGGGCGTGATCACACCACCGTTTTGTATGGAATAAAGAAAGTTGCAGGGGATGAAAAGCTAAAAAGACGGGCAGAAAATATCTGGCATAATTTATTAAATCAAGCAGTAGCGGTATAAAAAAGAACAGGGATTTTCCAAAAAGATATAAAAATAGCGACTGGTCTAAAAAGATAATTGAAGGCAGTCGCAAAAAGAAAAAGAGTAAAAACTGGCAGTCATGGACTGCCAGTTTTTGTATGGGGAAAGATATTGCCGCTTTGTGCTAGAAGGGAGAGGGTAAGGTGGATAAGACTCTTTAGAGTTCGCTAAACCAAGCTGTTCCGCTAGGCGTATGAATAATCAACAAGATAATTAAGTCTGTCGATAATATCAGCATCGAAGCTATAAGAAGACCCCAAAAACATTGATAAGCACTGATTTTCTTAAGAGAACCAAAACATATGAAACAATTCCTATGCCCAATATTGTCATTAGAAAGTAAATGCAGGCATAGACCCAAATCATAATACTGTCTTTAATATCCCAATCCCATGCATTAGATGCGATTGAATTGCAGCATAATGCCCAAATTGAAAGTGCTATGAAATCGAAAATCAGTATTGGCTTCGCTCTTGTGAGAGTTACCTAAATGGGCTGAGGGAAAGAAAGCGACTTCATTAATTAGACCTCATGCACAACTTCCTTGAATAACAATCGAAGTGATGCCCAAGTTTGGATTGTCCAAACTATGGAGCGTTTGCATCCTGTGTCGCGCATTATTTTCCGTCGTGTTTCCTTTGAACCACTTCGGCAAATTTTATGGAATACTGCATCGCATCGAATAGCCAGTACCTCGCTGTGACCAGGTTGCGATCTACCACCACGTGCGGGAATGGGATCAAGCCGGTTGAATACTGACTTTGGTCTTGCAGCACAGAGCGGACTTCATCCTCCACGTATGCGTCATAGGTTCTGAAACGGCGTCCAAGAAGCCAAAAGGTTGAGACATAACCGATTATCTCCAGCAATTTGGTCAGCGAGGTCGTTTGATAGGTAGACAAAACACTTTTACCGGTTTCCGGGTCAATGGAACGAGACAACACCAATACCCCGTGGCAGATTGCCCCAACACATTTATCCTGCCTGAAAAACTGCGTCGTTTTTTCCTGGATAATTTTGCTTTCCAGAAATTGTCTCATGCCGGGCGCGTGTCCGCCAGCGAGCAACAGTGCATCGTATTCATCCACGTTGATGTCCGCGTATTTAATTGGTTTTTGATAATCTGGTGAGCGGGTCATCGCCTGGTAGTCTTTAATGCCCATGCGTCCTGCGCCAAGCGGACCACGAATAAACCCCATCATCAGGCGCGGGTCTGCTTCTGCGACTTGTCCGGTTTCAGTGGCGAAGGTGGTTTTCCATCCGCGCTCGGCGCATACCCTCCAGGGTGTGGCTGTCTCGGTTGGGTCGAAATCGTGGTCGGGAAGCGGGATAAGGATATGGGGATGGCTCACGGTAGACATGACAAATCTCCTAATCGAAAAACAGGCGGATTGATCCTGAAATTATAACGGGAGAAGGACTCGAAATACCAATCAGAGTTTATCTGGCGAAACGCGCTCAAAAGAGCACGTTTTTGTTTAAAAAAGTGATTAAGATTTCCCTACCTTTAATCGTAATCTGCCGCTTAAGGCTGTGCCTCATACAAACATCACGATTTATTGTGATGTTTGTAACGAAACAATTGAAACAATAATGGGGGTATGGTACTATTGGCAAATGGCTTGGATAGCCGTTTTGAATCCCAAAACAGCCTCTTTTTTGGGGTTTTGCCTGAACAGTTATAAAAGTCTTATCCATTTTGACGTTATTTAGCCTTCGCATTACGCATGGTTTCACGGCACCTCGTACATACCAACTTCATAATCTGAATAAAAAAGAATAGGAGACGCTATGCTTAAAAAGTCGCTTGTTATCAACGGGATCAACAAGTCTTTGGTCGTTGATCCCGATGCCACTCTGGCTGATGTTCTGCGGAAGCAACTGTTCCTGACTGGAACAAAGGTCTCGTGTAATGAAGGACATTGCGGTGCCTGTTCGGTCATTTTGGACGGCAAATTAGTTCGCTCGTGCATCGTCAAAATGAAACGAGTTGAAGACGGGGCGAACGTCACAACGGTGGAAGGGGTTGGAACGCCGCAAAATTTACATCCCATCCAAAAGGCTCTCGTATTTCATGGCGCGGCACAATGCGGATTCTGTATGCCAGGATTTGTCATCTCAACCAAGGCATTGCTGGCGCAAAACCCTTCCCCAACTCGTGAAGATGTGCGGAATTGGTTCCAGAAGAGTCTAAATGCCTGTCGTTGCACTGGCTACAAACCGATTGTAGATGCCGTAATGGACGCCGCCGCCGTCATGCGCGGTGACCAGCCAGCCGACTCCATCGAATTCAAACTTCCCGAAGACAAGCGCATTTGGGGAACCAGTT
>JAIFKY010000080.1 GCA_020049345.1 Anaerolinea sp. | reverse complement strand
CAAAGGCACGAAGCCTCAAAGACTCGAAGGGAAAAACTTTGTGGCTTTGTGTCTTGGTGACTTCGTGGCGAAGTTATTAAACAGTCTCTAACCCAAAATTGGCAAAGGTGTTGCCCAATACAACCATGTTTTTAGTAATTCAACCTGTATTTGTGAGATATACTCGCGCACATGAACTCAAAAAAGCCCACCCTTGATCCGCATATCTCATCCACAGACAGCAACGAATATTTTAATTCCATCAGCCATTTGATCGGCGCGATCCTGTCTATTTCGGCGTTGGCGGTGTTGGTTACATTGGCGGCGATCAACAATAAACCGGCGCACGTGATCGGCTTTGCCATTTATGGTACGAGCTTGTTTCTATCCCTTTTATTTAGTTGTCTCTTGCATTTCTTTTTGCTGTTTGGAAAATACCTGCGTGTCTTCGGCATTCTTGATCACAATGCCATTTACCTGCTGATCGCAGGTACGTACACCCCATTTTGTCTGACTATTTTTAACGGCGCAACTGGCTGGGTTTTGTTTGGCATCATTTGGAGTTTGGCTGTGCTCTTCATTACGCTCAAATCCATTTTCTTTGCGAAAATTTCCGTTTTGATGTCAAATATCAGTTTTTTGCTCATGGGTTGGATCATTGTTTTTCTGATTGGTCCCATTTACACACAACTTGGTTTGGGCGCCATTTCGCTGCTCATCGCAGGCGGGCTTTTCTATACGGTGGGGGCGTTTATTTTTGCAAACGGCAAGCCAAATCCATTCCCCCCGTATTTTGGCAATCATGAAATATGGCATTTATGCGTTTTGGCGGGCAACGTAACCATGTTTCTCGTTATGTTGTTTTATGTTTTGCCCTACTCAAAAGGATAGTTTTTGAAAAAACAGGTGCGCGGTGGGTTCTTTGCAATCTGTCAAAATTGGGAACTTTGAAATTGAAACCTTGTTTTTTGTATAGGAAAATCTTGTAATATTTCGGGGTAAATAGGTGACCGTCACCTTTCCCCGTATTTTTGAGAAGGTACAAAATCTCACACTACAGAGACTCCGAATATTACACATCGCCCGTTGTTTTGTGGGACGAGAATTTTAAGAGGTTTTCTCAGCGGGACTGTTTCGGCTTGTGCGGACAGGTTGCGAGTTTGAGCCACAAATAACCAAATGGGGAAACTATTTAGGTCGTAGAAAAGCATAAAATAGGGTCTTGTTTGATCCATCACCCAAAAGTTCTAATTCTATAGCAAATCATATATTATTTCTTTTGTTCGTGTACAATGATTTTAATTGTTAAAGGTTAACTTATGCGTATTGCTTTTATCTCTGATATTCACGGTAATTTCACTGCATTTCAAGCCGTTCTTGCGGATATTAATTCACAATCTGTTGATCAGATTGTTTGTCTCGGCGATGCCGTCACTCTGGGTCCGCAGCCAATTGAAGTGTTAAACGTTTTAAGAGAGTTGAAATGCCTGTACATTAAAGGGAATCATGATGCGGCTGTGCTGAACCCTGAAAACGCGGCTCAATATGAAATTACCAACCATCTTGTTGGAGATCTTAATTGGTGCAAAGATCAATTATCTGTGGATGATCTTGAGTTTATCAATTCATTCAAGCCTATGCTTGAAATCAATTTACCCAAAGGCGATCAGATACTAGCCTTTCATGGGTCTCCCCTTTCGTGTACTGATATTATTCAAGCCACAACTCCAAACGAGCTTTTGGATGTATATTTTGAGGGGCAGAATGCCAATATATTCATCGGTGGACATTCGCACATTCAAATGATGCGGCGATACAACAGTAAACTTATCCTCAATTCGGGCAGTGTTGGCAATGCGTTTAAGTTTGCATTCTCGCGCGGCAATCCGGTATATTTATTGCCCTGGGCAGAATATATGATCATTGACCAGAGCGGGGACTCTTTGGGCATAGATTCGCGCCGCGTTTACTTTGACACAGAGGCGCTGCTGCAAAAAGTTAAAGAGAGCGACCTGCCCTGTGCAAATTGGTGGCTTAGTCAATATTCCAAATAATAAAACCTACACGGCTTCAAAAGCCGTGTTTTTTTGCGGGAATTTCAAAGGGCGAAAAAGCCCGTTTGGGGCAACCAAGCAAGGGGCGCGGTCTGTCCGCATGAAAAAGCATTGATGAAGCGGGGTTCTATATCATCCTATAAACCTTGCAAAAATTACAAGTTCATTACAAGTAAATGGGGGTAAAATTACGCCAATTTTATAGAGAAAATCCAAGCCACAATAAAATGGAGGTAGAGCAATATGTTTGTTACAAAGAACCTTTATCAGAACGACGAGTCGTGGAAGAACAATGCACTTGGAATTTCCAGCGAGACGATTGGCGTATGGGGTTGCTTGCTCACATCTGCGACCATGATGCTGAATGGAGTTGGATATAACGAAACCCCCGTAACCGTCAACGACAAAATGAAAGTCGCTGGCGGCTTCCAGGGGGCGTTTTTTATTCCTTGTGTCCTTCCCTACATTTGGCCAAATTGCGCTTATCGAGATATGCAGCCGTGCGAAACAACTCCTGCGCCTATTGCTCAAATTGACGCGGCTGTTGCGGCAGGCAAGCCCGTGATCTTGCAAGTGGATTGGAACAAACAACGGGGTATTCAAACTCATTTTGTATTGGTGAAAGAAAAAAAGGGCGACGACTATGTACTTTACGATCCATATAAATATGGCGGCGACGGTCCCGATAAAGAAATACTGCTCACCTCGCGCTATAAATATAATGGCGGAAAACTAGCCTCTGAAATTAGCGCTGTGCTATGGTTTGATTCGTATAGCACAACGCCCCCCGAACCGCCCAAAGTGGTGAAAGTTCCTGTCCCTGCTGAAAATTATGTTATTTACGCTGGCGAAGACGATCTTGCTCTGCGCGCAGATCCATCTGTTGGCGGGTATTTATGGAAGCGCATGTTGATTGAGACAGAACTGATCTGCCTTGAACCCAAAGCGCAAGTGAAGGCAAAAATTGGCGTACAAGGTCAGTGGATTCAAATACAAGACCCAAAGGGAGATCAGGGATATGTTGCGGCCTGGTTTGTTTCTGAGCAAAAAGGAAAACCCGCCTCTGCCTCTGCTCCGGCGGCTGTATCTGCTCCCAAGCCTGGTGCGGCGCCCAAGCCTGCTCCCGCCGCCGCTCCCTCTCCCGTTCCGCCTGGGGCTTTGGCGCTTTATCCCACCGAAGAATTATCTTTCCGATCCCAGCCGGTGATCGCGCCTGAAACGTTGATTCGCCGCGTACCAACATCAGAGCAACTGATCTGCCTTGAACCTGCCGACAAAGCCATTTCCAAAGTTGGCGCGCAGAATCAATGGCTAAAAGTACGCAGTGCAGACAAAAAAGAAGGGTTTGTTGCCGCATGGTATGTGAAATATGCAGGCGGTTCCACCGCCCAAACAACAAATGCCTCGGCTCCTGCGCCGGCCACGGGAGCAACCAATAAAGTAAAAACCACAGTTGAGATGGTTTCCCTGCGTAACCAACCTGTTGTAAGCGACGCATCTCTGATCAAACGTGTGCCGATTAACTATGAATTTACCATCACAGAAGCGGGCGGTGAGGCAAAGATCGGCGCAAATGACAAATGGATAAAAGTGAAGGATGCAACGCATGAAGGCTATGTTGCGGCCTGGTTTGTCTCTCGTTAAAAGAGAACCGTTATGGCAGAAAAAACCGCATCACGCAATACGAAAATTTTTATCTCATATTCGCGCAAAAACAAACTTTTTGTACGAAAGTTAAATAGTGCCATTGATGAAAATGGTATTGAAGCGTGGGTGGATTGGGAGGGTATTCCGCTTAGCTCAGATTGGATGGCTGAAATCACTGCGGCAATAGAAGCAAGCGATGCCTGCGTGTTTGTGATCAGCCCTGATTCGCTCAAATCCAAAGTTTGCATGGATGAACTGGAACTGTGCATTAAGTACAACAAAAAGATTATCCCTGTTTTATATGCCGACCCTCAAAAGGGTCAAAAAATGCACCCCAAACTGGCTTCAACCAATTGGGTATACATGCGCCCCAGGAAAGATGATTTCAAAGCCACGGTGCCCCAGTTAGTTGAAAGTATTCAAACTGATTTGGGCTGGGTGAAACAGCACACCCGTCTTCTGCAACGTGCCACTGAATGGACGCAAAAAGATCGCAACAAAAGTTATCTGTTGCAAGGGTCTGACCTTAACGATGGCGAACTCTGGATGATCGAATCGACCAAAGATGTAGCGCGCGGGGTGACTCCCGTACAGGCAGAATATATTAGCACCAGCCGCAAGATTGCAGTGAAACGCCAAAGAAACCTGACCATTGGTATTGGCGCCGCCTTGGTGCTTAGTGTATTTATGGGAATTTACGCGTTCAACCAAACCATTGATGCCCGTAAAAGCAGAGACAAGGCTGAGAGCAGCCAGAGAATTGCAGAAGCAAATGAGCAGGCACGCGCCACACAACAAGCCATTGCTGAAGAGCAAAAAATCATAGCCGACGAAAACGCCCAACGGGCAAGCGCCCAACGCAGCGTAGCGGAAGCTAAAATCTATCAGGATAGGGTGGGTGAATTGCATACCAGCACCCTGCTGGCATTGGACGCGTATCAGCAATTGCCCGGACTTACAGACGCAGAAAATCTCGTGCGCCACAATATCAGCCTGCTCCCTGTGCCTATCAAACAAATGGATGTTAATGCGCGCATCTGGACGATATTAACCAGCCCTGACCAAAAAAAGTTTATTACAGTTGATTCCGCTGGCAAAGCCTGTGTATGGAGCATGGAAGACGGTTCGCAATTTTTCTGTCTGCAACATGACGGCATCGTATATGATGTTGTCATGAGTCAAGATGGCAACACCCTGATTACGGGAACTGAAAAAGGAGCGCTCACCTTTTGGAATGCAAATACAGGCAAACAGATAAAATCCCTTCAATTTGAAGGCACCATCTGGGAGTTGGCATTAAATCCCAATGGACGATGGCTGGGCGTAGGCCGAACCAATGCAATCAGTATCATTGACATGAAAAATCTAAGTGAATTGGTTTACTTCGCGCAAAGCGGTGATGTAAAAGCCATTGACTTTGATGATACTGGCGCATACATGGCAATTGGCACTACCCAGGGCTATGTCTCCGTTTGGACCGTGATGGGAAGCAAAACCATTGCGGGACCGAAACACAACGGACCCGTGTTCGATCTTGAATTCAGCCCCGACAGTAAATGGCTGGTAAGTGTGGGAGAAGACAGTGCCGTGCGTAGTATGCAAACCGCGTATGGCGGGCAGAAATATTCCATCGTACATGGTGATTGGGTGGAAGATGTTACATTTGGTCCCGATAGTTCATGGTTTGTAACCGTATCAGATGACAACACAGTGCGTGTCATTGAAACTGCCACGGGGCAGGAAAAATTACGCATGGTACAAGCCAACTTCGTCCAAAAAGTACGCGTCAGTCATGATGGGCAATGGATCGCAACAACAGGTTACGATAAAACTGTTCGTATTTGGGATTCAGCAAGCGGAACAGAAATGATGCAAATTCCCATCAATGGAATTGGATCGTCCATCCGCTTCAATGATGATGACACACGTTTAATCGTTGGCGACTACAACGGTAACATCACATTTTGGGATATGTCACGACTGAAAGCGCGGACAGGGTTTGCTCAATTTTCAGAGTTTATAAATGAAGCGCATTTCAGCCCCAATGGTGAATGGCTGGCAGTTAACCCTGATGACAAAAATGTTTGGTTAATTAATTCAAATGAATTGGGTAACGTGCAGGATAACCGCAAAAAAATTATCCCCTCTAACGGCTTGACCAGCGACATGGCAATCAGCGCAGATTCAAAATGGATCGCAGTTGTGGAAGAAGATGAAAATATTTCAGATTACAACCGCGTGATATTAGCCAGTGCAGATGGAACGAACAGTTATTTCCTTTCTCATAATAAAGAAGTAATCTCTTCGGTAGTCTTCACACCTGACAATAAGCAGGTCATAACTGCCGATGAAAAAGGGCTGATTAATGTGTGGCGTGTTGAAAATGGCGAGAAATCATACAGCCTTCAAACCGAAGGTGTGATCCTCTCCCTTGCTGTATCGCCCGACGGAAAATATCTGGTTGCGGGGATGGAAGAAGAAAACTCCAGCATCGTTTGGAACCTGACCACACAAGCGCAAGTTTCAACACTGGAACAGGCAGGCCGGATCAAAACCATCCAGTTTAGCGGAGATGGAAAATTACTCGCGACAGGCAGCTCCGAAGGAACTGTACATTTTTGGAATGTGGAAGACGGCTCCTTTAACCTTGCGCCTAATCAATTAGAGACCAATGGAGAAGTGTTAGCCCTGGACTTCAGCCCAGACAACAAAAAACTGGCTGTGGGTAATTTTAACGGCTTTGTTTATCTTTTTGACATTACGCTTGGACAGGAAGTTGCCCGCCTGCCTCATATTGATAAAGTCACAAGCGTTTCGTTTTCTCCAAATGGCAGGCAACTTGCCACAGTATCGCGCAAAACAGTATCTTTATGGAATTTGTCCTCCATTCCATTGATCACATCCGAGAAATTGGAAGGAACTGCATGTGCGCACTTGATCGGCAACTTTGGAAAAAGTAAATGGAAAACCCTGTTCTTTGAAGAAGAGTACCGCTCTATTTGCCCGAACCTGCTCGCAGGTGAAAACTAGAATTAATTATTGGAGAAGCCAATATGGAAAATCAACCTCAACAAGTCACACCTATTTTGGAAGTCGCCTGGGCGCGTTTTGCCCAAATGGATGCTGCATCAACAAAGCGGGCGAAAGCACACCTCAACATGCGAAGATGGATCGCGGCGCTTGGAGTTCTGGCGACCTTGTTTGCCATCCTGACAGCACTTTACCCTGAAAACTTTTCCCCACTGGGTGGAGTGGTTTTAAAGCTATTGCTCATTATCTCGCCCATACTGGCATCTATTCTCGCCGCGTTTGTAAGCAAATTCTTCTCCACCGGCGACTGGCTGGTGACACGCGCAGGCGCAGAAGAAATATTAAAAGAAATTTACGCCTATCGTACTATTCTTCAAAAAACACCCACTCGGCGTGCATGGCTTGAAAAAAGGCTTGAAGAAATTCAACGCTCTGTATACAGCGGAATGAATGGCGAATTAATACTTGAACCTTACACCGGCGTTCTTCCTCCCGCGCCGCGCTTTAGCCCAAAATATCCCAATAGCGACCCCGGTTTCCACGACCTTACTGGAAATGAATATTTCAGTTACAGGCTTGAAGATCAATTACGCTGGCACACCCGTGAAGTAAATAGAAGACAAAAGGAACGTACCCGTCTGCAATGGTTTATTCTCATCGCAGGCGGCATGGGCGCCCTGCTTGCGGCATGGGGTCCTCCAATATCTTTGTGGGTTGCGCTCTCCGCCGCATTCACATCGGCATTTATTGGCTGGCAGGAATTACGCAGTCTGGATTCTGTCGTCCGAAATTACAGCAAAGTGATTATGGAATTGAATATCCTCTTTGATCACTGGAAAAACCTGGAAGGCGAAGAACAGAATCAAACAGAGTTTTTCAAAACGGTGCGCTCCACAGAAGATATTTTGTGGGGACAAAATGTAGAATACATCAAATCCATGCAGGAAGCTTTACGCGATTCTGATCTTGAAGAAGAAGCAAGCCTGATCAACCGCGTGATCAAAGAACAGCGCGAATCAGACCGCCGCTTTAAACTTGGAATTGCAGACGCAATGGGAGACTATACGAGAGAGCAATTGCTCGATTCTGAAGAAACCCTCACCGAAACATTCAAATCTGCGCTTGGTACGCTTTCAGAAGAAGCATCCTCTGAATTGGTACAAGCCGAACTCGCCGCCATGCGTGACGCCGCCAAAAATATTGTGGAAAGCATTGGCGGTGGGTTGGTATCTTCACTTAAAGCCATTCAGGCTGAATTTGATGGCGTGGAAATTAGCAGCAGCACTCCGCCAAGCGTACTGAATGATCTCATGTCGCGCTATCCAAAAACTATGGATGTCAATGGGTAACCCATAAGGAGAAATTATGACTGAAGCGAATGCAAGCGCTCCCAAAGAGGTTATCTCAAACGCCAATAAATCAGGCGAGCAAGTTCAATCCCAAGCCACGCTACCCGCGGCCAATGAATTAAAACCGACCCAACAACTTTCGACGGTAAGCGCCGAATCCGCAAAACAGGAAAGCGCCACAAAAGTCTTGCCCATCACGCCAGCAAAAACAGATGATTCATCGCGTTCAATTCGTCCTGAAGTTCGCCCACATGCGTTTGTGGTGATGCCGTTTGGAAAAAAGAAAGGCGGAGACGGATCACTTTACGACTTCAATGTGATCTATAAAACCTTGATCATGCCTGCGCTGGAAGAGGCTGGCTTTGAACCTTTCCGTGCAGATGAAGAAACAACATCCGGCGACATTTTGACAGACATGTTTCAGGAGTTATTGCTTGCTGATCTCTGTATATGCGACCTGAGTATTGATAATGCCAATGTCTATTACGAACTTGGCATCCGACACGCTTTTCGCAAACGCGGCGTGGTTCACATTCAGGCTGGGCGCGCGTATATGCCTTTTGATATTTTCAATGTTCGTACTTTGCCGTATCACATCACACCCGAAGGTGTGCCAGACCCAGCCTTTATTAGAGGCGATATTCAAGCCATTGCGCGCATGACAAGAGATACCTGGGCGTCAGACCGTGACGCGATCCATAGCCCAATTTTCAATTTATTAACTGGGCTGAAGGAACCAGAACGGAGAACCCTGCGTACTCCGCTGGCTACAGGCTTCTGGCGTGAATACAACGAGTGGAAGGAAAGAGTTACCGTAGCGCAACGTCAAAAACACATTGGCGATATTTTGCTTCTCACTGAAGAAATCCGAAATCCGCTTATCAAAGAAGAGGCCATTGGAGAAGCGGGCAGGGCGCTCGCCAATATGGGGCGCAACGAACTCGCGCTGGCGCAATACCGCAAGGGGTTGGAAGTAAATGCCGGCAATCTGGCTTTCCGTCGGGAGGAGGCTTTCCATCTCAACCGGCTGGGGCGTGTGGATGAAGCCATTGTCAAGATCGAAAACCTGCTGAATGATTTTCCAAATGACAGTGAAGCGATCTCATATTTGGGAAGAATTTACAAGGAAATGTGGGCTGATTCGTGGAAGGGCATTAATGACAAAGACAAACGCATGAAAAGCGCGTTTGACTCCTACCACTGGCTAATCAAAGCCGCCGATATTTACATGAAAGGCTTTCACATTGACCTCAATAATTATTATCCGGGGGTCAATGCGCTCACCCTTTCGACAATGGTACTTCACCTTGCGGATAAATTTGACGATAAAAGTGACCCCGACCCCGAGATTACCCGTATCCGCGAGACGTTGCCCGAACTGCGCGGCACCATCATCTTTGGGCTTGAAGAAAAATCGGCAGATGACAAGGCTGATTATTGGACATTGATTTCACTTGCCGAATTAAGAGTGCTTACTGCCGAAAACCCCACCAGTGTAGTACGAGCCTATCGCAAAGCCCTTACTGCATCACGTCGGAATATTTTCTTCCTAAACTCTTCTTTGGCGCAGTTGGAAATCCTCAAAGCAATTGGATTGCGCGATGATTTTGTAAACGCAGGCATTAAAACAATCACAGAAGAAATTGCGCGAACAAGCATGGATGAAAACCTGCCAACGCCGAGTAAAAAAAGCGCTTCTCAAAAAGCCAAACCCGCTGGGCGGGTATTCCTCTTTACCGGTTATATGATTGATTCTCCGGCTAAAGATAAGAAAACCTTCCCGGTAGAAAAAGAAAAAGAAATCCGCCAGGATATTCTTAATAAATTAGAAAGTTTCAAAATAGGACCAGAAGATAGGGCATTTGTAGGAGGACTATCTGCCGGAAGCGAGATACTTTTTGCTGAAATCTGCGCCGAAAAAGGCGTAAAAGTAAAAGCCTATCTGCCTGTGTCCGAATCAGCCTATATTCGTCAATTTGTATCTTCTGGCGGCGACGCATGGGTCGATCGCTTCTATAAAGTTCGCAACCACCCCCTAGTTGAAGAATTTTATCAGGTTGAAAACGTCGGCCTTCCAAAGCCAGGCGATGATCCCTACGAACGCAATAACCGCTGGACGTTATATTCATCCCTTGGTCGTGGCATAGACAAGGTAACCCTGATCGCGTTATGGAACGCTCAGGGAGATAAACCAAAAGATCGCGACGCCCGCCTTGTCTATCACATGATTGAATTGATGCGCGATACAGGCGGATCAATTGAACAAATTAGCACATCAAAATATTTACGTACAACCACAGACAACTTGTTTGACCGAATAATGGATGAAAAAGCGCCCCAATTAAACAAATCAGAACCTGTAGTTGCGCCAACCAAACTCAGAAGAAAAAAATAACTTTCACCCGCGTTGCAGATTATGAAACCCGCCAGTTCAACTGGCGGGTTTCATAATTTCCTCTGCTTTTGCTTTTGGATAGGGCCATATTTCTCCCTTTACACCTTTCGCAAGGAAAAAATCCCCAGCCCTGACGGTTAAAGCGCCTTCCAGGGCATGTACCGTCACCATTTGATCTTCATCGTTATCTGTCAAATCGGTTAGCGGCACAAGCAAGGTAATCGCGCGTTTAACACAAAACCCTGGCGCAGTAATGATATAAGTTTCATCAAAGATATGCGCGTCAACCGGCCAAACGTCAGCAGGCGAGTCCAGTTCGCTCACAAGCAAATCGCCTTTTGTGACCTCCAACTTTGCCCCCCAGGGAGTAATTATTTCCATCGTTTGAGGTTGATCATCCTCTGGCACAAAAGGTACTACGTGGCGTAGAACTGCATTTCGATATGGCTTGAAATTTAAAGAATTTATTATCGGATCATCAGGCAGTAAAACAACAAGGTCTTTCATATGCAAACTCCAATATTGTCCGTATTCCATTATTATAATGGGCAAATAGTACGGTGTTAGGCGAATTTACCCAATACTTACGAAAACACAATGATCCAAAATCTCCGCTGTGCTATAAGAAATAAATTACTGGTAAAAAGGAGTCTACTCATGCGCTATCTATTTTTAAAACACACCTTCTTAATTTTCATCATTCTGCTTATCACTTCCCTGGCTTGCTCATCGCTCACGCCATCCGCCCAAGCCCAAACAAGTTTTCGCTACGACAATCTCCCAGATGCAGGGCAGAGTGACGCAACCGTCGCGAAATTTCGAACCATTTCACAATGGGGGAAAACCAGCATCACGTACTACTTCATCAATGGCACTGGAAAAATTAACGGAAACACCGAACGCGACCTGATCCGCGCCGCCTTTGCGCTTTGGGCAGATGAGACCCCGCTCAAATTTAACGAGGTGGCTGATTCTGCCCAGGCAGACATTCTCATCGGGTGGGCAGAAGACGAACACGGCGACGGTGACCCCTTCGACGGTCCTGGCGATGTGCTCGCGCACGCATCCTATCCGAATCCATATCAAGACAGGCAGGTCTTTCTGCACTTTGATGATGCAGAAAGATGGGTCAATAGCGAAACCCAAAACGTAGACCTGCTGACCGTTGCCGCGCATGAAATCGGACATACCCTCGGATTGGATCACAGCAACGACCCGAACGCGCTGATGTATCCGTCCTATTCCGAACCGCATCGCTTTCTTGGGCAGGATGAT
Organism: Anaerolinea sp.; assembly: GCA_020049345.1. Classification (GTDB taxonomy): domain Bacteria; phylum Chloroflexota; class Anaerolineae; order Anaerolineales; family Villigracilaceae; genus Villigracilis. The sequence goes on along the minus strand of JAIFKY010000080.1, from coordinate 3,255 downwards.
ATTGCAGGCGCACAGTCCCTTTACGGGCTTGCCGCCAAACCTGCCGAGTCACCCGAGGCGCCTCCGCAGGGAGCAACCCCGCCACCCAGCGCAAATCAAGACAGCGACAAGGACGGCATCTCAGATCAAGATGAGATTCTGCGCACTGGCACAGATCCGAAGAAAGCCGATACCGACGGCGACGGCATCAATGACGGTGTGGAAGTCATCTACCGCATGAATCCACTGGACGCAGATATGGACAGGGACGGCGTAAGTGACGGTCAGGAAGTGGCAAAAGGCAGCGATCCTTTCTTTCCGGATCAGGCTGTTGATGTTTCGCCGGAGCTGAACAAAGAAGTAAGCGACTTCATCACGAAAGCCATTCAACTTCAAGTTGAGGCGTATCGCCAGGGTGATGCCGATATTGCCGCGCCAATCATGGCTGGCGACATCTTCACAACGCTCGAAAGCGACATCGCATCTCTCAATCAGCAGGGCTTTGCCCAAATCTCGGAAATGGATTTTTACCAAAGCTACATCAACGACATCCGCGTCATCAGCAGCACCAGCCTCGAAGTGGATACTTGCGAAGTATGGAGCACGAGCATTTACCGCCGATCCAATGGCGAGTTGATGCAAAGCGCCGACCCGCGCCTGCTGCCGCAAACCATCATCATTCAAAAACTTAGTCAGGGCTGGTTCATTACCGAAGTCAACTTCTTTGATGCGCCCGCGTTTTGCAATTAGCATCATGTCATTGCGAGGGCGCTCTTGTACTTCGCCCGAAGCAATCTCTGTGATAATGTGAAGATTGCTTCGCCGCAAAGAGCAAGTGCGCGGCTCGCAATGACATAGGAAACACTCATGAATAAACTCATCGTCATCGTCGGACCCAGCGGAGTTGGCAAAACGACTCTTGCGCGCGCCTTGTGTCAAAAGCGTGATTTTGCAATTGCCTACGAACAGCACAAGGAAAGACCCTTCCAGGCGCTCTTCAAACAGGATCCAAAATATGCGCTTGCCAATCAATTGGATTACCTGCTGTTTCGCGCCGAGCAGGAACGTGAACTGAGAAATGGAAATTTGCCCGCGCTGATGGATGGCGGACTCGATCTGGATTTTCACGGCTTCACGCGTCTCTTCCACGCTCATGGCTGGATCAACGACGCGGAGTTTGATCTATGCCGACGGTTTTACGAACATACCCGCAGCCTGCTTCCACCGCCAGATTTGATCATCTCGCTCAGCATCGCCGAAGAAACCATCAGCCAGAGACTTGCCGCTCGAAACAGGATCAACATCGCGACAAGTGAGGATACGGCGGCGTTCAATTCCTTCGTCGCAGACTGGCTGGATTCGATTCCCGCTTCACATTTGCTGCATCTGGATGTTTCAGGCGAATCATCAAACTATTCAAAAAGCGTTCAAATCATTCTAGACAGGTTGAAATAATTTTAAGTGAGTTAAGAGAATGATGTGTTTCGTGTTTCGTTTGAATGCTTACAAAACACGTTACAAATAGACAGGTATACTTACAGCCTGTAATTGCTGAACTGCCTATTTGTGTTTATTTCCCTCTGGAGTTTTCATGTCCGTCCAATCGCAAACTGCAAATCAAAAATCAAAAATCAAACTATATTTTCCGCTCATCAAATCTTCGCAGACAGGGTTGCTGCTCGCAACGGGTATTGCGGGGTATCTCAGCGCAGGCACGCGCATCGGCATGTTGACCTTGCTCGGCATGTCCTTCAGCCTTTTCCTTGCCATCAGCGGATCGACCATCATGAACATGTGGTATGACCGCGACATTGACGCAAAAATGAAGCGCACGCACAAACGCTCCGCCGCATCAGGCGAATTAAATCAACGGGAAGTGTTTTGGGTTGGCATGGTAATCTCGGCGCTTGGTGTTGGCTGGGCATTTCTCATTGCGCCCGTATTCGGGCTTGTTGTCTTTGCTGGCTGGTTCTTCGATGTGGTCATTTACACACTCTGGCTAAAACGCCGCACCGCATGGAGCATTGTCTGGGGCGGCATTTCGGGCGCCATGCCCATTCTTGCGGGGCGCGTGCTTGCCACAGGTCACATTGATTTGGTCGGCATCCTGCTTGCACTCGCCATCCTTTTCTGGATTCCCACCCACACCCTGACCTTCTCGATCAAATTCCGCGAAGATTACAGCAACGCGGGCATCCCCACTTTCCCATCCACGTATGGCGAGACATTCACCCGCGCCACAATTGCGATCTCTTCCGTGCTTGCCGCGCTGGCAATTGGTTGGGCAAGCGCGCTGATCGGAATCAGCGCGGGGTATTTGCGCCTCATTGCCGTGCTGACGGCTGGTTTGTTACTGCTTGCCTTCGCCACATTCCGCGCCCAGTCTGAACAGATCAACTTTGGGCTGTTCAAGTACGCCTCGCTCTACATGCTCTCTTCGATGATTATCCTCGCCACAAAAGCATTCTAATCATGAAAATGACCGCGCTCGACCGTATTCTTCTTTTGCTCACAGGCTTGCTTGCCGCCTATCAAATTGTGGTCGGCATTGATCAACTCTCCACCGCGCCCATCATTGCCTACACCATCGCCTTTGGCGTTTTGCTTGTGGCTGGGCTTCTGCTCATCATCCTCGGCTTTGATGTTTTGGATTCACCCGTCGTCGTGATCGTCTCGACGATCATTCCCCTCGCCCTGTCTCTGGGATTGGTCTGGGAGCATCTCGCAGTCTACCGCACCCTGTACCTGATCCTAACCATTGGCGGTTTTCTTGCCGTGACATTAACCCGTACAACCTCAATGCAAAATCGCGAACGCATTGCAGGCATGACCATTTTCCTGCTTCCCATCATCCTCTCCATTCAGGGTGTCATGAATCCCGCATTCGCTTTGGTTGGCATTGGCGGCGCGTTGATCGGCGTCGGCGGATTATTGCTCTCGTTCCTAAAAGCAGGGAAACCCATCCTGTCAAAAGATACAATTCTAAAAGTTTTGCCTGGGCTGTTGCTGCTCATGACAATTTTTTTTGTAGCAGGCTTCAAGTTTGGATAACGTCGTAGGACAAGACGCCGTCTTGTCCTAATGTATTTCAACTTTCAGGTACAACAAGGAAGTCGTTGAAAGCTGAATTAAATTCTCTCCGAACAAATGTCGTTGCGAGCCCGATAGGGCGAAGCAATCTCTCATCGTATGGAATATTTCTGGTAAAAAGAGGTTGTCACGCCGCCTAAGAACAAGATCGGCGGCTCGCAACGACATAAATTTACGAAATGTACG
>JAIFKY010000209.1 GCA_020049345.1 Anaerolinea sp. | reverse complement strand
CACAAAGGCACGAAGTCTCAAAGACTCGAAGGGAAAAACTTTGTGGCTTTGTGTCTTGGTGACTTCGTGGTGAAGTTATTAAACAGTCTCTAAATCTTTTTCGGCTTGTTCGAGTCAGGAATGATCTATATCATTATACGTCCAATACCGGTTTACAAAAAAATTCCATAACATCACGATTCCAACTGCCGCTGCGAGAGTAAGGTTTTTTGCATAAAATTCAGCGGTGTTGTAGGATATATGAAGCAGTCCTTCAAAAGAACGCAGTAAGGGAGGTTCGAGATAATGCAGAATTGGAATGCGAATTACAATGCCTGCCAGGTTTACGAGAAAAAACATTCCTAGTTGATTAAGCAACGGACGCGAGCGTGATTCGGGGTAAGTCCAGTAGCGGTTCCAGACAAAATTGCTGATTACCGCGCAGGTAAATGATATTGTTCCAGCATAAACCAACGCCATGTTTGTAAAGTGTGAAAGCAGGTTCATGACGCCAAAATCAATAACTGCGCCAAGTGTGCCCACCAGCGCAAATTTTAGAAAACGATTACGTTCTTTTGTGTCGGTCAGGATCATGCAAGCCCCAGTTTCCGTTTGAAGAAAGGAACAGTGCGGCGAACACCTTCTTCAAGGTCTATGCTTGGTTCCCATTTTAAGATGTCGTGGGCGCGGGTAATATCGGGCTGGCGGCGTTGCGGGTCGCGGGCGCTGCGCGCGTCTTCAAAGATGATGCCTGCCGTGTTGCCTGTAACCTTGTTGATCGTTTCTGCAAATTGCAACATGCTCATTTCCACGGGGTTGCCAATGTTGACGGGGAAATGTTCTTTGGAATAAAGTAATTTTACAATGCCATTTACGAGATCGTCTACAAAACAAAATGAGCGGGTTTGCGCTCCGTCTCCGTACACGGTCAGCGGCTGTCCGAGCAGGGCTTGTTTTAATAAATTGGGCAGGGCGCGTCCATCATCCAGATCCATGCGCGGTCCATAGGTGTTGAAGATGCGCACGATGCTGGTGTTTACATTATGAAAGCGGTGATACGCCATGGTCAACGATTCGGCAAAGCGTTTGGCTTCATCGTAAACTGCGCGTGTGCCAACGGGGTCTACGTTTCCGGCGTAGGTTTCAGGCTGTGGGTGAACTTCTGGATCGCCATAAATTTCACTGGTAGATGCGAGCAAAAATCTCGCGTTCTGTACGCGCGCCAATCCAAGGCAGTTGTGCGTTCCTAGCGCTCCGGCTTTCATGGTTTGAATTGGCAGATTAAAGTAACCAGACTTGGATTGTGGGTTGGGGCTGGCAGGTGAAGCGAAATGTAAAATTGCATCTACCTTGCCGGGTACAAAAATATAATTTGACACATCGCGTTTGTAGAAAGAAAAATTTTCATTAATTGCAAGGTGTGCGATGTTGTCGGGACTGCCTGTGACAAAATTATCCATGCCAATGACTTCGTGACCATCTGCCAGTAGGTGGTCGCTAAGATGTGATCCGAGGAATCCGGCCGCGCCTGTGATTAATATTCTCATTATGTTTTTCCTTTTGTTTATTTTGTAGGGCGGGTTTGCGCCCCGCCGTAATCTGTGTTTTCGAGAAATATCAGGCGTAAACCTGACTTGCTTAAATTTATTTCCAATCAATTGCGCTAATCAACCCATCGCCAGTGACTTGGTAGGCGGCGCTGCTTCCGCTATCTACCAGCCAGAGATTTTTTTGATGGATGATGGCAATAAAATCGCCAGCTTGTCCTTCGAGTGGTTCAGGCGACCAAACGGGAGTCTGAGGTTCAATGCCGTTTGTGTCGGTGGGCGGAAAAAGCGCCCTGCCATTTGAACCGTCACGATCCATGACCATTAAACGATAGCGGCTTGTTTCACTCTGCTCAATGAATATGGATTGTAAATAGGCAATCTGATAGATTTTCTCCCTGCCATCCCCTCTCTCAGGCGATGCCGTTGGATAGGAGAACATACCCGTTGAATTGGTCATGGATACCGACGCTTCATTGTTGAACGAGGTGGCTGATATGTCGAAAAGGGGAGATTCCTCGCTGGAGATGGGGGCTGGCGCGGGCGCATGGGTCACATAATACAAGGTCTTTCCATCTGCGCCCCAGGTGATTGGGGGAATCCATGCCCAATCGCTGTGAGTGTTGAATGGGGTGATCTTCAGCAGTGGCTTGAGATAACCGCCGTCTTGATCCACCAGCCCAATTCCATCGGGACGCGAATAAGCCAGCCTGCCGTCTGCTGAATACGAGAATGACATTCCCCACCAGCCGTACACACCTCCGCTGTTTGCTTCCAGCAGTTTTCGCGGACTGCCGCCCGTGAGGCTGACACGATACAGATCGTTGTTCGCCTGCCAGCCCGGCGCTGTACTGCGCGGTTCTACAGTGGAATATGCCACCGAGTTTGTGCCGGGTATCCATTCGGCAAAATGGATTACATTGTAGGCTTGCAGCCAGACGGGTTTCGGTTCCAGGTTTTTTACGCGCGCCGCCCATAGAGTATTGATCTCTTCGGTGGCAGGTTTTTTCGATTTTCTGGTAAAGATCAAATATTCGCCATTGGGTGAGAGTTTGAAGATGCGCCCATCAAGATCGCCGGTGCTGACGACCACGCGGCGGTTGGCTGTGGAGCCTTCCATGATCCATGCGTTGCCGCCCGCCAGGTACGCAATGGTGCCTGGGACGTTCAATGGCGTGAATGAAGATTGCGCGCCGACCATCACGATCTCTGGCAGGGCTTCGTTTAAGATAACGGTCTTGACCGAAGATTTGCTGATTTCAACATTGTCTTCGAGTATTCTGCGGTAGGTTACTTCTTTTAATCCATTTGAGCCAGCTTGCACCAGTCTTGTTTCGCCTTCGGGCAGTGTTTCGTTGCGAACGATCTGCCGTTCAAACGCGATGACACTTTGCTCGGTTTCAAATACCTCCTGAACTCGTGTCAGTTTGATGACGTCGCCATTGTTGAGAACTGTGTAAAGCGGGGGTTCAGCGCGGTCCAAATTACCCAAAGCAACGCCGGCAGTTTGAAGAGCCTGTGTCACTGTGCTGCCTGCGGTGATCTTTATTTCGCGGTTTTTTCCGTCTGTTGAGATGGTGACTGTGATTTCCTCGCCAACTTGGGGCGAACGGCAGGAAGCCGTCAGCGAAACAAATGCCAGGATTAACAGAATCAATCTGAGGTGGGCGCGAAGCGGGAAGCGGGACATGTCGGGTATAATCCAGCCGCTATTTGATCCGACCGGTCATTGTCATAATGCCATCTGCAATGGTAATTGATTCGAGGCGAAAGCCAATTGCAACGGGACCGAGTGAGCCGGTAAGGGCTTCGGCAATGATTGCGCTGATGGCGGTATTCAATCCCTCGGGTGCGGGAAATGGACCAAAGTCTGCCGATGCAATTTCGATTTTTGGCTGGCTGGTGGTCTGGTCAACACTGACATTCATTGTGATGAGCATATTTGCGGCGAAAATGCCTCGGTCAATTTTTCCAACGATTTGCATTTGACCGTTGCGGAGTAAAACCTGTGGTTCGGTGAATGGCGGGCTGGTTTGCTCCTGCATTTTGAGCGCCACGTAAGACGTGAGCTGACTTTCTGTGATTTGAACTGTAACAATGCCGGTTTCTGCGCCCGCAATTAGGGCTTGTTCAATCTGTGCCTGCATGGTTTGCACTTCATCTATCGAGACTGGAATGGCTTGAGTTGGGTACTCTGGCCCGCCGACAAAAATTGTACATGCCAGGGATGTTGAGATTAGTATGATAAAGAAAAAGGTAAGCGGATTTGTTTTTGTTTTCATGAGTTTGGTTTTGTGTAAGTAAATTTATTAAGCGGAGCAATTATAGCATGAGCGACTCTCAATCTACTTCAACAGCTGTTACCAACCCTGAATTGTCACTTGCGGCAAAAATCGAAGCGATGTTGTTCGTTTCTGCCGAGTCTGTGCCTGTGGGACAACTATCACAGGCTTTGGATGTGACTGCTTCGGTGGTGGAACGCGGACTTAAAGAATTGGATGAAATCCTTTCCACCCGCGGTTTGCGCCTGCAACGCAACGCTGGCCGCGTGCAGTTGACCACTGCACCCGAACTGGCTCCACTCGTTGAGCTTTTTCTGGGACTTGAAGCCACCACCCATCTCAGCCGCGCCGCACTGGAGACGTTGGCGATTATTGCGTACCAACAACCCTGTACCCGTCCGCAAGTGGATTCGATCCGCGGCGTAAACAGTGACGGCATGATGAAGAGTTTGCTGAGTAAAGGGCTTGTTCAGGAATCAGGCCGCACCGATGGTCCCGGACGCCCGATTTTATATTCCACTACGCCGGAATTTTTACAGCATTTTGGTTTGGGTTCGATCACCGAACTTCCGCCGCTTGCCGCGCCAGCAGAACCAGATAATGAGCATAGCGTGTTGTTAAAAGGGTAGGTAACTTTATACAGGATGTGGGCGTAGCAACATCCTGTTATGTGAAAATAAAACGCGGGGTAGTGCGTCATAAAGTTTTGCGTCACTACCATCAAGCATAGGCAAAAATACCAGACAACGAAACCTGCAAAGTTTCGTTGTCTGGTATTTAGAATCATGCAAGATTATTCGTGGCTCTGGCGGAGTTAAAAAAGTCCGTTGGACAATGTCAGGAAAAGGTAAATGTGGCGGTTGCTGTGTGAGTACGATACAAAACCGAGCAATGCTGGATTCGGCGCGAGAATGGGGCGCATGTCGCGTTGATCCTGTTCCATAAAATCAAGAGCATGTCAATAGACTTTGTAAAGATCATATATCCTTTTCACGACATGATCAATAAGCATAGGCAACGCTGCGTTCACTTCTGGCGAAAGACCTTCTTCCAGGTCAAAACTGGCGGCGGCGATACTAAAAAGCATTGCCTCAGGCGCATGACCATAAAGGGTCTCAGCCATAGCCAACAGGGTTTCTGGATCAAAATGGTGGGTGATGCTTCCAGGTTGACTGGTGCGCGGGTGGAGCGCACGGATTTTTATCGTGCCAGGCTTCTCTCCGCTGGATGCCAATGCCGCGTCAATAAAAATGGCATGATCCATCTGCGCAAGGATCGGCGATAGTTCAGGGGAAAGCTGTTGATAGGTGCAGACCTCTACGCCGATCGGAAGCGGCAATGATGCAAGATTCAATGCGGCACAAACGCCCAGTCCATCGTCTTTTCGCAGAGTGTTTCCATAACCAAGAATAAGAGTTTTCATCAATTAGAGTGTGAGCCGCCCGAATAGTGACTATCGCGGGCGGCTGTATGAATTATTCGAGATGGTTAATCGCGTACCAAAGTGTCAAGGAGTTTGCCGTCTGGGGCGAACATTTCGATTTGCATCGCCATGTGACCGTCGGCGTGGGTGGAGCAGGCGAGGCAGGGGTCAAAGGCGCGGATAACTGCTTCCACACGGTTGAGCATCCCTTCGGTCAATTTCTCTGGGCGGACATAATAGCGGGCGGCTTGCAAGACGCCTTTGTTCATGGCGAGATTATTATTGCCCGAGGCGATGATCAGATTAGCCGATTGGATGATACCGTCTTCGTTCACTTTGTAATGGTGGAAGAGCGTTCCGCGCGGGGCTTCGCTGACGCCGATGCCTTCGAGGTTGTTCACTTCGGCATGGGCGCGCACATTATCGGATAGGATATCCGGCTCATTGAGCAGTTGCTGAATGCGTTCGATGCCGTACAAAATTTCGATCAAGCGGGCGTAGTGGTAGTGGAAGGAACTGAGCACCGCGCCTTTATCAAGGCAATGGAATTCGGCCAGTTCCTGATCCGCCTGGGGTGTTCCGCATTCGTTGGCCACGTTGAGGCGCGCCAATGGTCCGACACGATACATGCCATCATCATAGCCCAGCGGTTTGTAATAAGGTGATTTGAGATAGGTGTACGGTTCAACTGCTTCTCCAATAAATGATTCGTATTCATCGGGGGCGAGTTGGTCGGCAAGTATACTGCCGCGGGCAGTGGAGACGCGCAGGTTGCCGTGATAATGTTCAAGGCGTCCTTCTTTTGTCACCAGCCCCATAAACAGGCTGGGAAAATTGGCGAAAGTGCGGATGTATTCCTGATAATTGTTGAGGCTCTTTTTATACCAGTCCAGGGTGCGGGTGATGATTGCCAAAACTTCCGGAATCTCGCTCAAAATTTGTTCGCGGGTTGTGGCGTCCAGCGGACTTGCCACACCGCCGGGGACGATCCACGATGGGTGAATGCGTTTGTTCGCCAGACGCTCGATCACCTGTTGACCAAACTGGCGCAAGCGGATTCCGTCGCGGACGATCTGTGGGTGCTTGTCGAGCATTCCAAATATATTCCGTTTGGCTGGGTCGCCATCCATCCCAAGCAGCAAGTCGGGTGAGGACAGATAGAAAAAGTTCAGGGCATGTGATTGGATGATCTGCCCAAGGTTGATGGTGCGGCGCAGGGCAATTGCTGTGGTTGGAATGCGTACTGCCAAAATTTGATCACATGCTTTGGAAGCGGCAATCAGATGACTAACCGGGCAAATACCACAGGTGCGGGCGGTCAGCGAGGGCATCTCGTAAAACGGGCGGCCTTGGACAAATTTTTCAAATCCGCGTACTTGAGTGACATGCACTTGGGCGTCTTGAACTGCGCCGTCATCATTGAGGATAATGGAGACTTTGGCGTGTCCTTCAATACGGGTAACTTGTTCGATCATGATTTTTTGGGACATGGTAATCTCCTAAGCTCCAAAGCGGGTCATCTGCGACAGTTCTGGGGTACGTCCTTCGATGAGTTCAGTCAGCGCAAAGAAAATGGTATCCGCAGAAGGTGGGCAGCCGGGGATGAAAACATCCACTTTGACATAGTTATGCAGGGGCAAAGCGCGCGGCAAAAGCGGTGGAACACCCTGAGTAGGGATTTGCGGTCTGTCCGCGCCCATTTCAAGGTAAACGTGGTTAAGGGTGGCTTCTGTGCCAAAAGGATTGCGCATAGATGGAATGTTGGCTGTGATGGCACAATCGCCGAAGGCAACGAGAATTTTGGTTCGGGGGCGAATCTTCATCAGTTTGTGCAGGTCTTCTTCGGTGCCAAGCGCGCCCTCGATCAAGGTAATATCGACGTCTTCAGGAAATTCTTTAACATCCACCAATGGACTGAATACAATATCCACTTTTTCGGCTAGAAGCAGTATGCGTTCGTCAATGTCAAGGAATGACATGTGACATCCAGAACAGCCGTCAAGCCAGATGGTTGCCAGGCGCAGTTTTTTATCTTTTTTGGTTTCTTTTTTCATTTTGAGGCTCCTTTGCGGCGCATCACAAGATAGGGCAGGAATTGACGCCGTTTAGCCATTTCAGCCACCGATTTTCCTTTTTCAGCCAAGGCTCCAGTGGGGCAGACGTGGACGCATTTTCCGCAACTGGTGCAACTCTTCGACTCGCCCCAGGGTCCGTCGAAATCTGTGATGACCAGAGTGTTGATGCCACGGTTGCGCAGATCACGGGTATGCGCTCCTTCGATTTCATCGCAAACACGCACACAACGTCCACACAGGATGCAGCGATTATGATCCACTTCATACTTGGGATGAGAACCATCCACCTTGAATTGCGGATTCAGGTACTGGTAGCGAACGTGATCCACACCCAAACGTTGTGACATTGATTGAAGTTCGCAGTTGCCATTCGTGACACACACAGCGCAGATGTGATTCCGCTCTGAGAAGAGCAGTTCCAAAATCATCTGGCGATACTTGAGCAGGCGCGGGCTTTCGGTGGTAACTTCCATGCCTTCTTCAGGCTTGGATACACAGGAGGGAACCAGACGATTCGAGCCGCCGATTTCCACCATGCACAAACGACATTGACCGGTTGAGGTCAAGCCATCCATGTTGCACAAGGTTGGAATATTAACTCCGTTTTGGCGGGCAACATCCAGGATGGTTTCGCTTTCCGTCGCGCTGACGGGTTTTCCATCAATCGTAAAAGTTTTAATACTGTTGGTAGGACTCATTGCGATTTCTCCTTGGCTTGATCCGCCGAAGGTTTGATTTTTTCCAAATATTCATTGCGGAAGTAACGCAGGGTGCTCACGATTGGGTTGGGCGCCGCCTGCCCCAGTCCGCACAGACTGGTATTACGCACCACATCACATAATTCTTCAAGTATGAACAAATCGTTTTCGGTGGCTTCACCTTGTTGGAATTTTCCCAACAGGTTGTAAAGCTGGACGGTGCCCACACGGCACGGGGCGCATTTTCCGCAGGATTCTTCCATGCTAAATTCCATGAAGAAACGTGCCATGTCGATCATGTTCGAGGTATCGTCAATAACGATCATGCCGCCCGAACCCATCATGGAACCCAGCGCTTTGAGCGATTCGTAATCAACTGGGGTATCGAGATGTTCAGCCGGAATACAGCCACCCGAAGGACCGCCGGTTTGAATGGCTTTGAATTTGCGTCCATTGGGAATGCCGCCGCCGATATCGTAAACAATTTCGCGGAGTGTGATTCCCATCGGCACTTCGATCAATCCGGTATTTTTGATTTTGCCGGTCAATGCAAAAACCTTGGTGCCTTTGCTTTTTTCTGTTCCGATGCGGGCGAACCATTTTCCGCCATCGCTGATGATGCTGGAGACATTGGCGAAGGTTTCAACATTATTGACCAGCGTTGGCTTTTGGAATAACCCGGATTCAGCAGGGAAGGGCGGGCGCAGGCGCGGCATTCCACGATTGCCTTCGATGGAGTTGAGCAGGGCGGTTTCTTCGCCGCAGACAAATGCTCCAGCCCCCAGGCGGACGTCAACCTTGAAGTTGAACGGCGTCCCGCAAATATCCTGACCGAGCAGACCAATTTTTTCAGCCTGCTTGATTGCCGCCCTCATGCGTTTAATTGCCAGTGGATATTCAGCGCGGACATAGATATAGCCCTGACTGGCTCCAACTGCAAACGCTGCAATAGCCATGCCTTCCAACACCCGATGCGGGTCGCTTTCCAACACCGAGCGATCCATAAATGCGCCGGGGTCGCCTTCATCGGCATTGCAGACAACATACTTGAGGTCACTGCTGACTTTGGCTACAGTGCTCCACTTCAATCCGGTTGGATAACCAGCGCCGCCGCGTCCACGAAGACCGCTTGAAAGGATTTGCTGAATTATGTCAACGGGAGTCATTTCGGTGATGGCGCGAATGAGCGCGGCATAGCCGCCCATGGCGATATAGTCTTCAATTCGTTCCGGGTCAACTACTCCGGCATTGCTCAGCGCATTCTTTTCCTGACGATAGAAGAAAGGTTCGCTGGTGTCGATCATTTTTTCGCGCAGGGGTTCTTTATCCAGGCTGTCAATGACAGACACAGCATCTTCAGGGGTCATTTCACGGTAGAAAATATTTTCAGGCTGAATGGAAATAATTGGGCCAGCGGCGCACAAGCCAAGACATCCAACTTTTTTGACCTGCACTTCGTTTTCCAGTCCGCGGTTTTTTACTTCGGCTTGCAGTTCCTTCAAGATCGCATCACTGCGCGAAGACATGCAGCCGGTTCCGGTGCAGACGCCTAATCGGTGACGATATTTGGCGGTGTCGGCATTTTCTTTCTCAATAATTTCAAGCAATTCTTCATTCGTCATGGCTCATCCACTCCCGAATTCTCTCTTTCATTTGGTCAGGCGTTAATTTTCCGACCACTTCTCCATCCAAAATCATGACTGGAGCCAATCCACATGCGCCGACACAACGCGCGCCGATAAAAGTCAAACTACCATCCTGGGTGGTCTGCCCTGGTTCTAAACCGTATTCTGTTTTCATGAACTCAAGCACTTCTCCAGAGCCTTTGACATAACAGGCCGTTCCGGTGCAGAGCGAAAAAACGTGATCGCCCAACGGCACCATGTTGAACAAATTGTAGAAAGTGGCAACCCCGTAAACTTTGCTGGGTGGCACATTCAAACTCTCAGACACAAACTCCAACGCTTCACCACTGACATGACCAAATGATTCCTGTACGGTGTGCAAGGCTTCGATCAATGCTGTGGGAGAATATCCCTGTTTGCGCATGGTCGCATCAACGATTTTCCAGCGTTTGTCGCTGTCGGGAGGGGCTATTTTTCGATTTTCAATTAACATAGTTTTGTTCCCTCATTTATAAGAATTTTTGAATCACCATTCTGAATAAGTCGCTTTCAGTAATGACGCCAAGTAATTCACCTTCCGCCCCAAGTACAGGCAGGCTGTGAATTTTGTTCTCAAGCATCAGTTCGGCAGCTTTCAGAAGGGGTTGTTCCGGAGTAACGGTCAGCAGTTGTTGGGTCATAACCTTTTCCACTGACTGAAGCATAATTGCCAGAGATTGTTCCTGATTATGAGGCAGGACAAAGCGCGAAGGATTAACCTTCATCATATCGGTGCGTGTCACCAACCCGATAAGTTTTCCCTCATCTACAACGAGTAAAACACGGATACGCTTTACCCCCATTAGCCTTTGGACTTCCAACAGGCTGGTTTCTGGTCCGATGGTGACGACTTCATCGGTCATGTAATCGCTGACATGCAGAGTACGCTTCAACTCTGGCAGTTCGTCAATCATAAAACGAAACAAATCTGACGTAGTAAGAATACCCAGCGCGCCGCGTTGATCATTGAATACCGGCAGGGCGGTGATTTTGTTTTCGAGCATGATGCGTGCGGCTTTGGGCATCAGCGAATGGGGAAATATTCCAATCGGATTCACCGTCATGATGTCTTCAACGCGCTTCTCTTTGATTGAAACTTCCTTTGTCAACACCGTGCTGTCAAACACAGACGCGTCTGTGCGTAAAAGTCCGCGCCAGGTGACAATGCCTACCACTTTTTCATCGCTAACGACAGGCAGGGCGCGAATTTTTTCGGCATTCATAATGCGCCTGGCGTCAACAATAAAGGTTTTGGGTGAAACGGCGACAACCGGGGAGGTCATCCAGTGACTGACCAGTCCATTTTTCATGTTTACATCTCCTGAACCAGAGTAAAACTATATTTGTAACTGGCTAGAGTATAGGTTTTAAGGTGAAAACAGACATCGGTAGAAAGGTGTCAATTGAGTCAATAAAAATGATGATATTGGCGAAAAAAAAAGCCGCGCTGGGCGGCTTTTTTACGGAATTAGAGAGAATTTGGACTTTACGAGGTTGATTCGTCCAGTGTGACCAATCCTTTTTTGAGCGCGTAAAGCGCGGCCTGAGTGCGGCTGGAGACCTTCAACTTGGATAAAATTCGGCTGACATGCGTGTGGACTGTGGGATTGCTGACCACCATCAGGCGGGCAATTTCAGCATTACTGTAGCCATGTGCCATGAGTTTCAGCACTTCGGTTTCGCGCTCGGTCAGTTCTTCTTCGGCGGGTTGTTCCGGCGAGGCAATCGGGGACTGTATTTGAGCCAATATTTGACGAGTAACTGCCGTGGGCAGAGCCCCTTCACCCTGTGCGACCTGCTGAATGGCACGCACCAAATCTGTGGGTGTTGAATCTTTGAGCAAATAACCAATCGCCCCTGCATTGAGCGAAGGAATGACTTTGTCATTTGTGCTAAAACTGGTTAGGACCAAAATGTTTACGGAGGGCATTTCCTGTTTTATTTGTCGCGTGGCTTCGATTCCATCCATGACTGGCATCACTAGGTCCATCAGGATAACGTCCGGGATGAGTTTTCGGGCTTGTTCCACTGCCTCGGCGCCATTCGCCGCTTCGCCGACAATTTGCATTTCTGGTTCGGTTTCCAGCATGGCGATCAGTCCGCGTCTAACAACCGTATGGTCGTCCACTACTAATATTCGAATCGTTTTACTCATAACTTTACCTCTACAGTGATGCGGGTTCCATGTTCCAATGCGCTGTCAATGCTTAATTGCGCGTTCAAACTTTCGGCACGCTCCCGCATGGTTTTTAACCCCATACCCCCGTCTGAAACCTGCTGGGGCGAAAACCCAATGCCGTCGTCTTCAATTTTCAGAATAAGAGACTGTCCGCTTTGTACCAGATGTACAGTAATAGAATGGGCTTTGGCATGACGGATGACATTGTTAAGAGCCTCTTGGGTGATGCCGTACAAGGCTTCTTCGACATGGTTGTCGAGAGGGACGTTCACGCGCCACTTAAACGATGGGCGTAACCCCAACTGCTCTTCCACGGCTTTCAGGCGCTGACTTAGCGAGGCTTGCAACCCCATTTGCGCCAGGGCTGATGGGCGCAATTCGAAAATCAACATGCGCATTTCTTTGAGCGCTTCCTGTGCTGACACACCAACGTTTGTTAGGTGATGCTGTGCGGAAACGGTGTCGCCTTGCTCCAATTTTCGCTGTGCGGCTTCGGTATATAGCGATATGCCGTACAGCAATTGATTGACCGAGTCGTGTAGTTCGCGCGACAGGCGGTGACGCTCCTCCATGATGGCCATCTCATGCACCTGGCGCGTTAATTGTGCATGGTCAATTGCCACGGCCGCCTGTCCGGCAAACACGCGCATCAAGCGGACATCTTCCTGCTCAAATCCCTTTGCTTTAAATACAGCAAGAACTCCAATGATCGTGCCCTGCACCCTTAATGGAAGCGCGAGCATGGATATCGGCGCGCTTCGGCTTGGATCATTCCCCTGAAGTAAATTGTTGATAATTAATGGCTCTGTTCGGTGGATTGCCAGCCCCAAATTTGAATGGCTGACTGCGACACGTCCCTGCTTTTCAGTGGTTTCGCCCGCGCAATACATTACCCGCAGCCAGTCTTCGCTTTCGAAAAGTGAAATGGCGCTTCCGGAAGAATAGGTCATCCGCTGGGCTTCATCACAAACAATTTGAAGCATTTCATCCAACTCGAGTTTTTGGAGAATGGCAAGCGTCACCTGATGTAGCGCCTTGCTTTCAGAAAGGCGCTTTTGCGCCTTATGATAGAGACGCCCGTTTTCCAAAGCCAGGGCGATGGCGGTGGCAAACCATTCAGCCAGGCGGATTTCATCGGAAGTAAAGTCGTTGACTTCATCACCATGCCGGACAATTAACAATAAGCCGATCAATTCCTGCTCGCTGAGAACAGGAACCGCTATGGCCGCAGAGGCCATTAATTCAGTTAAAATTGAGGGCGTCATGCGCTGATCGGTCTGCACTTGATTGGAAAACAAGGTATCTGGGCGTGCTGTGATGCGGTATGCCAGTACATCGGTTTCAGGGTAGATGGGTTTCGATAGAAACAAAGCATGTTCGGCTTCGGTAATTGGTCCCCCCGCTACCAGAGGCGTAAAAATCTGATCTTCGCCAACCGTATAAATATAACTTCCCGAAGCTTTGATGGCGTTACTTAACTCATTGGTGATGCGGCTGAACGCTTGTTGTAAACCTTGTGTGTATTGTCGGTCAAAGACCAAGCCAGCGGAAGCCGTGGAAAATTTATTTGGCGGCAAAGGGGATATATCCATGCCAATATTATAACTTGCCAGAATGATACTCTGGAGGAAAATGGTTGGGCGTCAAAGATCGATCCAAAAAAATGGCGCAAGAAAAACAATTCATAAAAAGGATCAAATCCGAATGACCGCAATTCAAGAAATTCACAATCTGTTGCAAATTTTTCAGAATGGTTATACCTGCCGTGATCTAACCCAACTCGACGCCTTCATGGAATTATTTAATTCAGATGTCGAGGTAATCGGTACGAATGGCGTCAAACCCGACGCGGACGAATGGTATATGAGCCGAGAATCCGCACGTGAATTGGTGCAAGGTGATTGGGAAGCGTGGGGCGACCTGTGTCTCGATCTGGCTTCTGCGTCCATCCATACGCTTGGAGATGCGGGCTGGATTGCCGCCTCTGCCACCGTTACTCAAATCATTGGAGAGGAAAATTACGAATCGTATTTGAACTTCGTCAAGTCACTTATTGATAAGCCGGGCATCAGCGCCGAACAAAAACTACACAACATCCTGCGTGGCGGCACAAATACGGTTTACGAACTGCGCCGTGGTGAGAAATTTGTCTGGGCATTGCGCTTCACCGCCGTCGTTGTGCGTGAATCAAATGACTGGAAGTTTGCCCAAATGAATTTCTCCTTTCCGACCATTTATTTCCCCGATGTGCGTATCTTTGAAAAATAATCCATCCACTTGACGGTAAAAAAACTCCCCCATTACGGGGGAGTTTTTGCGTCTCTTTGGTAATAGGGGGGCGCTCATTTTTGACCACAAAGGCACAAAGTCTCGAAGACTCAAAGGAAAAAATCTTGGTGACTTTGTGGTTTGCAAGGCTTTACTTATGTAAGAGGTTTATTATAAAACTTCCTGGTCAACGAAAATTCCTTCAAATGCCTGCCTGCAATCTGACATGGCTTTCTCACGCCATTTGGTTTCGACGGGATAAAACAGTTCTTCGTACTCTTTTCTCACGGCGTTTCGCAGAGCCTCTGATTTTGCGCCATACTGATAGAGGCGGTTTTCCAAAATGGTGGCGCGCATACTGCGAATTTGCGACGGGAGCGAGTCTCCAAATGTGCCGAACTCAAAACAAGTGGCAAATATTTTTTTCAACGGATATTTTTCATCGTGCAGTTGGTAAAAATATTCGGTGATGTCGCCCGTGACGGTGTAGAAGTCGGACGGGGTTGCCGCCATGATCAGGGGATAGTTAAACCGTCGCGCCAATTCCGATCCCGAAACTGGTTCCCGTGTCGAGTTGACGATACTCATCTGGTAGCGCGGGCCGTAGCCGGTGTGCAGGTCAATATGGATAATCTGCTCATACTCATCGAAGGCATATTGAAAAAGTCGGCGCACGAGTTGGGTGCTTTCCTGC
>JAIFKY010000285.1 GCA_020049345.1 Anaerolinea sp. | reverse complement strand
AATGGTAATTACCAATCTCCATTTACTTCATTCATAAATCTGAAATCAAAAATAAAAATGTCAGTCTACCTTCACGATATTCCCCTTTCTCAAGCCCAGTCCCGTTTGCGCGAAGCCTTGCAAGACGCGGACTTGTGGCACGTGCTAGGCATAGAAAATATTCCCTTGGATGAAAACGCCCTCGGTCGCGTGACCGCCGAGCCGATCTGGGCGGAGATTTCTTCGCCGCATTATCATGCCTCGGCGATGGATGGCTTCGCCTTGCGCGCAGTTTCTTCCAACGGAGCCATGCCTTCCGCACCAATCACTTTGTTCATCGGACCCGAAGCGCAATATGTGGATACAGGTGATCCGCTGCCTGAGTGGGCGAATGCGGTCATTCCCATTGAGAATGTTGAATCGCTCGACAAGGACGGCGAAATTACCTCGGTCATTCGTCAACCGTCCGCGATCAGAATTCGCGCTGCGGTTGCCCCGTGGAGTCATGTCCGCCCGCTAGGGGAGGATATTGTCGCTACGCAACTGGTTTTACCTGCGGGACATTCCCTGCGTCCAGCGGATTTGGGCGCGATAGCCGCATCTGGACATCAGACCATCCGCGTGGCGCGCAAGCCCAAAGTTGCGATTCTTCCAACCGGCACTGAGTTAGTCCCAATCGGTTCCAAACTAAAATCCGGCGACATCCTCGAATATAACTCGCTGGTGATGGCTGCGCAGATCAAAGCCATGGGCGGCGATCCGACTCGCTACCCAATTACCAAAGATAATTTTGATTCGATCTGCGAGCGTGTGCTCGAAGCCGCGCAAACGCACGATCTGGTTTTACTCAACGCTGGATCCTCTGCCGGCGCGGAAGATTTCTCGTCCAAAGTGGTGGAAAAACTCGGCACGCTTTTGGTGCATGGCGTTGCAGTGAGGCCGGGACATCCGGTCATTTTGGGGATGGTTGGAAACGAGAAGCCAAGTAACGAGAAACAAGATAAGAGCGACTCGTTACTCATTACTCGTTACTCATCTCTTATCCCCATCATGGGCGTCCCTGGTTACCCTGTCTCTGCCGCATTAACTGTGGATATTTTTGTTGAATCCATCATCGCCAAATGGCTTGGGCGCAGAGCGAATGAACTTCCAACTGAAATGGCTACGCTGACACGCAAATTGGTTTCGCCCGCAGGCGATGATGATTACGTCCGCGTGGCGGTTGGCAAGGTTGGCGATAAACTTCTCGCCGCGCCGCTCTCGCGTGGGGCTGGGGTCATCACCTCGCTGGTTCAAGCCGATGGCTTGGCATTAATCCCCAGTGGTGTGCAGGGCATGGATGCGGGCGAGCAGGTCAAAGTTCATTTGTATCGAAGCAGGGCTGAAATTGAGCGCACCATTTTCTGCATCGGCTCGCATGATCTCACGCTGGATTTGATGGCGCAGTTTTTGGCAGAGCATGATCGAAGGCTTGCTTCTGCAAATGTGGGTTCGCAAGGCGGGCTGGTGGCGTTGCGGCGCGGCGAAGCGCATTTGGCTGGCTCGCATCTTTTGAATCCTGAAACGGGCGAGTACAACATTTCGTACATTCGCCAGTACATGCCGAATATTCCCGTCAAGGTGATTGCGTTGGTGGGGCGTGATCAAGGCTTGATGGTGAAGAAGGGAAACCCAAAGGGAATCAAAAGCCTGGGTGATTTGATCAACCAGGGGGTGCAGTTTGTGAACCGTCAGCGCGGAGCAGGCACGCGCGTTCTCCTCGACTATCATCTAAACTTAATGGGGATTTCATCTGATTCAATCCTCGGATATACTCAGGAAGAATATACTCATCTTGGGGTTGCCGCCGCAGTGGCTTCGGGAAGGGCAGAGTGTGGGCTTGGAATTGCCGCTGCCGCGCAGGCATTGGATTTGGATTTTGTGCCTTTATTTCAAGAAAGATATGATCTTGTCATTCCGAAGGAACATGCAGAAAGTAATTTGCTTGCGCCTCTCTTTGAACTGATAGCCGGCAGTGATTTTCGAAATTCTGTATCGAAGTTACCAGGCTATGATGTCTCGGTGATGGGTAGAATTATTTTGGAGGACTAAAATGGAAGGTTTGATTATTGACGATAATCGAAACACTGCGGACGCCCTGCAACAAATGTTGGAGGTTTTGGATTTGCCTGCGCGGGTGGCGTATGGCTCCAGCCCTGCGCTAACCATGCTGGGGAGTTTTGTTCCGCGCTTTGTGTGTTTGGATATTAATATGCCCGGGTTGGATGGCACCGAAGTGCTCGCTTATTTGCGGCGTGAGCCGCGTTTGATGAAAGTGCCTGTGATTGTGATCACTTCAGACGACCAGCCAGAGACACGTCAACGGGTGATGCGCGGCGGGGCGCAGGCGATGTTGATAAAACCAGCCACCATTGACGCGCTGGAAGGTGCGATGAAAAAATCGGGTGTGTTGAATTAGCAATCAGCGCGAGATGAAACCATCTCGCGCTGATTTTTTTTATGGCGCCGGCCAGGGGATTTGCGCCGGCTTTGAGAATCCGTGTTTTTCAACAGTATACAGTACGCCCTCTGACGGCGCGTGACAGCCTGCTTCATCTTTCACCGTGTAACTTGTTGTAAATTGATCGGAGTACGAGAACGGCCACCAAAGGTAATTTCCATTTTGACAGACAAAGGCGATGATCAAATAGCCGCGATCATGGTCGGTGGTCATCTCCACCTGATCCCAACTGATCGTCACCTCATCGCCATTGCGGACTGCGCTTATATTTCCGGGCGGGGCATAATTGCTGTAACCAACGGTTTGCAGGTCAGGCTCGTTGTAGCGCAGGGTGCTTATGTCGCCGACCACATCCACTACCGAGGGCGCGACCCAGCAGTAATATTTGATCTTGTCAAATTTTACGTGCAGCCAGCCGCTATACTCGTACCTTCCATCCACGATGCCCGTATCGCCGGGATATAGATCGGCGGCGTGTAAAAATGCGACATGCGGTCCATAGCGGCAATGCGCCTGCTTGTTGACCGTGACCGTCGGGAAGGAAAATGTGGGCGTGGCGCTGATGGTTGGTGTGAAGGTGATGGTGGGGGTAAACGTAACGGTGGAGGTCAGGGTTGCGGCAGCGGTAAATGTGGCTTCGGGGGTAAAAGTAAAAGTGGGCGTTTGTGTTTCAACAGGCGCGGCGGGAGTTGGCGTAACCACTTGTGAAGGCAAACTGCACGCCAGCATGGCGAGAACTAAAACCAGAACGGCAACGTATTTTCTTCTCATTTGAAATTCTCCAATAAAGTAGGTCACGTTTGTAACGTGACGGTTTTGAATTTGTCACGCTTCAAGCGTGACCTACGGGCTGTTAAAATTCTCCAATAAAGTGACGATGTTTGTGCCAAGCGCTTCATTGGCATAGCCGCCTTCCATAATGACGGCAGTCGGTAAATGAAGCGCGGCGATTCGCTTGCCGATTTCTGCAAAACCCTCGCGGGTTACTTTGAACGTGCCGAGCGGGTCGCCGTCGAAGGTGTCCATGCCGGCTGAAACGACCAGATAATTTGGCGCGAAGTTTTTGATCAGATTCAAGGCTTCATCCAACGCCGATAAATATTCCGCGTTGCCAGTGTCTTTGGGGAGCGGAATATTTTTGTGAAAGCCGAGTCCCGCGTCTGCGCCGGTTTCGTCTGCGAAGCCGATGAAATGTGGATATTCAAAATCGGGGTCGCCGTGAATCGAGATGGTCAGCACATCGTTGCGTTTGTAAAAAATATCCTGTGTGCCGTTGCCCGCGTGATAATCAATATCGAGGATGGCAACTTTTCCTTTGGATGAAAGCCAGTTTGCCGCAACGGATGCGTTGTTGATGAAACAATATCCGCCCGCGTAGTCTTTGCCTGCGTGATGTCCAGGGGGACGGCACAAACCAAATGCAGAATGTTGATTGCGGAATGTAGAATCTGCCGCGCTCAACGCGCAGTGGGCAGAGGATATTATCGCTTCATAGGTCCCTGCCACAATGCACGCGGACAAGTCCATCATATAGTAGCCTGCTTTGCCGAGCAGGGTGCTTGGCACGCGCGGCATTCTTCGCAAGGCAAAGGTCGCGGGCAGAAAGGCATTCTGATCGGGCGACGCCGCAACCTCAGGGTCGAGAGCCAGCCACTCGCTCCACGCAGTGGCGAGAAAGGTCATGTAATCCTTGTCATGCACGGCGAGAATCGGATCGAGTCCAAAATCCAATGGCTCAATAAATTCAGCCCAATCTTTTTTTTGGAGCGCGTGCAAAATTTGATCCATGCGGTTTGGGTTTTCGAGATACGGCACGCGTTTGCCGCCGTCGAAGACTTCAAAAGGTGGGTGGTGTTTGCGATGATTATCAGAGTAAAATATTTTCATGGTAAGACAATTTTACCCGCAAGCGTCTTTGTGAACGGAGAAAAAATGGATACATTTGAAGCAATCAAAAATAGATCTTCGGTTGGGAAAGTAAAAGCGGATTTACTGCCGCGTGAGGTAATTGAAAAACTTTTGGATGCGGGCAATCGCGCCCCGAATCATTTCAAGGTGCGACCCTGGCGCTTTGTTGTTTTGACCGGGGATGGGCGCAACAAACTCGGCGATGTAATGTCCGCTTCGCAGCATACCCGTCAGCCTGATCTGCCGCAAGAGGCATTAGACAAGACCCGAGCCTTGCCGCTCCGCGCGCCAGTAGTCATCGCCGTCGGCGTGGATAAACCCACCGAGGCTAAAATTCCCGAATTGGAAAATTACGCTGCCGCATCTGCCGCGTGTCAAAATATTCTGCTGGCGGCTCATGCCCTGGGGCTGGGCGCGGTCTGGCGCACAGGCGAATGGTCGCGTGACGCAATGGTAAAGGAGTTTTTTGGCTTTGCTGAAGACCAGCATATTGCAGGCATTATTTATGTCGGGTATCCCGAAGCGGCGAATGAGCCTGCGCCGCGCCCGTCGTATGAAGACAGAACGGTGTGGGTGGAGTAGGCAATGAAAAAAACATTATCGGCTGTTTTGATTTTAGCCGCGTTCATTTTGGCGGCATGTGGCGGCGGCAGTGGCAGAACTGAGGCAGTTGGTACTCCGGCTCCTGTCCCTGCTGAATTTGCCGGTCAGACCAATCCACTTGGGGCAGATGCCGCAGCGGCTGGTGCGGAAACATTCAAGAACAATTGCGCAACCTGTCACGGCGAGCAGGGACATGGCGATGGCCCCGCTGGTGCGGCGCTTAACCCTGCCCCCAGGAATCTTTCCACGCTTGCCGCCATTGTAGGTGATGATTATTTATTCTGGCGCGTATCTACCGGAAAAGCAGGCACTTCAATGATCGGTTGGAAAGGCGTTTTGACCGACGAACAGATCTGGCAGGTTGTTTCATTTATTCGCACGCTCAAATAAAGAATCCTTTTTGTGGTAGAGTAATATTTCAACTGAAGAGGATGAAAAATCCGTCCCTTACACGAGGGACGGATTTTTGCAACTGACTGAACCTCATACAAAAAATTAACTTGATGCGGGTACTTTTTTATTGTATGATTACGGTAGGTGTTGAAAATAAAATTCTTTAAAGTAATATGGAAAATATGATGCCCAAAATTTTGATCGTAGACGATGATCCGCAGGTTACAACATTATTAAAAAGGTACCTATCCCCAAGAAACTATGAAGTAACCACAATCAATCAGAGTTCAAAGACAATTCAAACCGCAAATCTGATGCGCCCCGATCTCTTTATCCTTGACCTGATGATGCCGCCGCCTGACGGTTTTGAATTATGCCGAATGTTGCGCGCAGATCCAGGTTTTGCCCAAACCCCAATTTTGATCATCACCGCCATGGATATTAGCAACAGCAAGGCAACTTCCTTTGGCGCAAATGATTATCTTGCAAAACCCTTCAATCTTGATGAAGTGATCACAAGGATAACCCTGCTGCTTGAAGGGAATATTGAATAATTTTATAACTGCGTAGTGTTGAACGTTTAATCAGGAAAAACATAATGGCAAAAATTTTAATAATTGACGACGATGTACAAACTACAAAATTGCTGGAAAGCATTGTGGCGTTGAAGGGTCACAAGACTGTTGCCGTACATAACAGTATGAATGCTGTTGAAGTGGCAAACACCATCACCCCTGACCTTATCTTGCTTGATATTATGATGCCAGGGATTAGCGGCATTGAACTCTGCAAGATTTTTCATTCCACCTCAGATCTCAAAGATATTCCCGTTATCATTGTTTCTGCATTGGATGATATTGGCAGTAAAAAAGACGCATTTAACGCGGGGGCAAAAGATTTTCTTACAAAGCCGGTTCTTCCAAAAGATCTGATAAATAAAATAGATTCCTTGTTGATGCCTGAAATCAACTAGCGTTACAGTTCAAAATCTTAAGGCGCGCTCCAGATTTCCGAAGTCTCGAAGACTTCGGAAGTCTCACTCACCCCGACTTTTTGAGAAGATACTAATTTTCTAAATCGTGGATGAGGAAAAGCCATACTAAGAATTGCTGGAATAGGGCATGATTTTTGATCTCAAAGGGTATAATATTATTTTACGAGTCATTAAATAAAAAATCATTAAATTAATTTAGGAAGATATTATGACAAAAATTATGATCGTGGATGATGACGCGCAGATTACCACCCTTTTGGGGAAACTCCTTACCATGGAAGGTTTTCAAACCATTGCCATAAATGATAGTTCAAAGGCGCACGAGATGGCAAGCGCTGTTAAGCCTGATCTTTTTCTGCTTGACTTGATGATGCCAGACCCTGATGGATTTAAGTTGTGTAGAATGTTGCGCGCAGACCCGGTCTTTATGTTTACGCCAATCATCATTGTCACAGCCCTGGACGATAACGACAGCAGAATTGTTGCCTTTGGCGCTGGAGCAAATGACTACATCACAAAACCGTTCCATGCCAGCGAACTTGTACAAAGAATAAGAAAGTTGACTGTGTAATCCAATCAGACTTATGAAAAAAACAGCCTTCGTCATTGAGCGAAGGCTGTTTTTTGCGGGGTGGTTTGACTGTACGCCATCGCATTTTATGAGTGCCACAATGTAGATCAAACGCGGTAAAATGTCGCTCAATGCGGTTGAAAAGGTCTTAATTTCAACTCAAAATCACATCCCCTGGAGGGCACACCATGTCTGTTGAAATGAATCAATTTATTAATGCTTATATTGTTCCGCTTGGCTGGAAGTTGATCGGCGCCATTGTCGTCTGGATCATCGGCGGCTGGGTCATCAGCCTGTTGATCAAGGCGCTTAACAAAGCCATGCAGCGCCGCAATGTGGATGTAACCCTTGCGAAATATGCCGATGGCGCGGCAAGCATTGCATTGCGAATTTTGCTGGTCATTGTCATTTTTAGCCTGCTGGGAATTGAAACCACTTCATTTGCCGCTCTGCTTGCCGCGGCTGGAATTGCCATCGGCGCGGCGTGGGCTGGGTTGTTGGCGCATTTTGCGGCTGGCGTATTTCTGGTTTTTCTGCACCCCTTCAAAGTGGGCGACGCCGTCACGGTGGGAGGTGTCAGCGGCACAGTGTTCGAGATTGGGCTGTTCTCAACCGCCATCAACACATCGGATAACATCCGCGTATATGTTGGCAACAACGCAATTTTTTCAGGCAATATCCAGAATTACTCCACCAACCCCTACCGCCGCGTAGATTTGACTGCCCAACTTGCGCACGAAACCATCCCCGCCGACGCGATTCAGCGGATTCAAGAAAAGATAAGCAAAATCCCCAATGTGCTGGCTGACCCCAAGCCGGTGGTTGAGATTTTGAACTTCAATGAATACGGAACCTTGCTTGCCGTTCGCCCGTTCTGCTCCAATGCGAATTACTGGCAGGTTTACTTTGATGTGAACAAGGCTCTGGTTGAGGTTGGAACCGAAGCCGAATACAAGACACCCGCGCAACGCATGGCAACGAGAAACATCCAATAATATTGAAATCAGACCTCTGAGTTCCAAAGAACTCGGAGGTCTGATTTTACTCAACTTCAATATAAATTCGTTTGTTAATTGCGCCCTTGCTTTTGTAATCCACAACTTTTATTGCGCCAACCTCAGATGTATTTGCCACATGCGTGCCGCCGTCGGCTTGCAAATCCAGTCCCACAATTTCAACAGTTCGCACCTGCATAATGCCTTCGGGGAGTAGATTAATTTTGGTGCGGATCAAGTCTGGGATTTGGAACGCTTCTTCGCGCGGCAAAATCTTGACCCTGATCTCGCGCCCCTGCCCAATCTCAAAGTTGGTTGCCGCTTCGATGGCTTTGACCAACTCCCCGCGCATGTTCTCGAATTCGAAATCCATGCGTCCCTTGAGCGGATCCATATCTCCGCCTGTGACCTTCGCGCCGTAATCACGGAAGACCGTGCCGCACAGAATGTGCAAAGCCGTGTGCGTTCGCATCAACTGATGTCGTCGCGCCCAGTCCAACGTCCCGTTTGCTGCGGAATTTATCGAAGGCAGGGGATTGGTTCCGCCAAGGAAATGCAAAACGTCATCGCCCTGCTTCTTCACTTTTTCAACAGGGTAGGTTACGCCTGCAATTTCCAGCGATCCAAAATCACAGGGCTGACCGCCGCCGCCAGGATAAAAAGCAGATTGATCCAAAACAACGGCGCGAGTTTCAACATCCACCGAGGTGATGACGGCTGAAAACTCTTTGAGATAAGCATCGGTTTGATAGAGAAGTTTGGTCATGTATCCATTATAGCGCGGAGTCAAGAAGTTCTATTTGCAGGGAGTGGCTAAAGAATGGCTACACCTGCTCTGGCGGGCGGCGCCAGAGAGAAAACCACTCAGAGATCACGGAGTTCACAGAGATTTTTAGAGGTTTTTCTCAGCGCTCTCTGCGCGCTCTGTGGGTAAATCTTTTGGCTTGCCACAAGATTAGCGTTGGATTAGAAGATTTTTACCCGCTTGACTTTGCATCTTCATATATTGTATAGTAATCAGCGGCGATATTGAAAAGGCACTGCCAACAGGCTGTGTCTTTTGTTTGTCAAAACCCCAATTTTTATAAATTTTATTGCAAGGAGAGGCAATGATCAAAGTTAGTGGTCTCACAAAGGACTACGGCGCGCGCCGCGCCATTTCCAACCTGAGTTTCGACGCCCAACAGGGCGAAATTGTAGGCTTCCTTGGACCCAACGGCGCGGGGAAAACCACCACCATGCGTATTCTTACAGGATACATGCCGCCTACAGATGGCGAAGCCATTGTGGCTGGTTATGATGTCGTGGAAGAATCGCTTGAAGTTCGCAAGCGCGTAGGCTATTTGCCCGAAACCGTTCCGCTGTATACCGACATGGTTGTTTTTGATTATTTGAAATTCATGGGCGAACTGCGAAAAATTCCCAACGTGGATGCGCGCGTGGATGAAGTGCTGGATATGGTCGGCTTGATTGACCGCGCCGATGGTTTCATTGGCAACCTGTCCAAAGGAATGCGTCAGCGCATCGGGTTGGCGCAGGCGCTTCTGCATCGCCCCGAAGTGCTGATCCTCGACGAACCCACCATCGGTCTTGACCCAGGACAGGTCGTGGAAGTGCGCGAACTGATCCGCGAGATTGGCAAAGAGCGCACAGTTTTGCTTTCAACCCACCTTTTGAATGAAGCGCAAAATATTTGTGACCGCGTCTTGATTATCAACAAGGGCAAAATTGTCGCAGAAGATACCACCGAGAATTTGCAGGCGCGTCTGATTGGCGCAGAACGGGTCATCATCCGCGTGCGCGGCGAAGCAGATGATCTTGCCAGCGCCATCAAACAGGTCAAAGGCGTGCAAGGCGTGGAAACCAAGCAAGATGGCTCTGTGGAATTTGAGTTTGCTTCAGGCAAAGACGTGCGCCCTGAAGTTGCCAAACAGGTCATCAATTCAGGCTACGACCTGATCGAATTGCGTCCGCTCGGCATGAGCCTTGAGGAAATCTTCCTCGAACTCACTGGCTCCGATAATAAAAAGAAATAAAGAGGAACCTCATGAGAAACATTTGGACTATCGCAAAACGCGAATACGATAATTACTTTAACAGTCCGCTGGCGTACGTGGTGGCATTTTCCATCCTATTGCCAATGGGCATTTATTTTTCGCTGATCATGTTTGTCAGTTCACAACAAGCCATGATGGGCGGTCCCGCCCCCGAAAGCGCGCCGATCAACTGGCTCTTCGTCTTTCTGATGATCTTCCTCAGTCCTGCATTAACCATGCGCCTGCTCTCAGACGAAGCGCGCATGGGCACGCTTGAATTGTTGCTGACCGCCCCCATCCGTGATTTTGAACTTGTGGCAGGCAAATGGCTGGGCGCATTGATGTTTGTTCTTGCGCTTGCTTCGCTAACCCTTGTCTTCCCGCTCATCATCAACAATTTTGTCTCCCCAGGCATAGATTGGATGGTGATCCTTTCTTCATACATTGGCATGATTCTGGTCTGCGCCGCGCTTCTTTCCATTGGCACCGGCATCTCTGCCATTTTCACCAATCAATTCGCCGCGTTCTTCGTGACCCTGGGCTTGTTCTTCTTCCTCTGGTTCATGGTCAGCTTGCCCGCCAATTATTTACAACAAGGCGGCGATGTGCTTAATTACCTTAGTCTTTCCACACATTTCTCCCAGTCCATGAATAACGGCACAATCAACCTGGGGGATGTTGTTTACTACTTAAGTTTGATTGCGTTGGGCTTGTTCGCTGGCACCACCGCAGTTGAAATTCGGAGATGGCGCTAATGGCTGGAAATAAGAAAAACTCCCCGGCACAATATGCCTTTATCGGTCTCATCCTCGCCCTGCTCGCCTGTGTTTCCACCGGCTTGATCGGCGCGGCAAAAGGCATGCTTGCCATAAAAATGTTCACGCTCGAAAATACCAACGGACTCAACCTTGCCTTGCAGATTAGCGTTGCCTTGCTGATTGTTGGATTAGCCGCATACGCGATTATGGCGCCTGACACAGTCCGCCGCTTCCTTACTGGACGACAGGCACGGTACGGTTCCAATTCGCTGATCCTAGCCCTGGCATTTCTCGGCATTATTTTTGTGGTGAATTACATTGTCTTTCAAAACCCCAAATCATGGGATTTGACCGAAGACAAATCCAATACGCTTGCGCCCGAAACCCTGCAAGCACTTGCCACCCTGCCTGAGAAAGTGACCGCCATCGCATTCTATACCGGCAACCTGGATTCTTCCGGCGCAGACGCAGTTCTGTTGAAATTTAAAACCAACAGCGGCGGCAAATTCGACTACACCTTTGTTGACCCTGACCTCGATCCGCTTGCCGCGCGCGAAGCAGGCATCACCGGCGATGGCAAGATTCTGCTCCAGATGGGCGAAACAAAAGAAATTGCATCCTTCGCTGACGAAGCCGAACTCACCAAAACGTTGATCCGCCTGATCAGCCCCGCCTCGCGTGTCGTCTACTTCCTTGAAGGACACGGCGAACCCACACTTGACTCAAGCGGACAGATTAGTTTCTCCACGGCTAAAGCCACGCTTGAATCGAAAAATTACACGGTCAATTCGTTGAATTTGCTTTCCACAAACGCCATCCCCGAAGATGCGCTGGCGGTCATCATTGGCGGACCCATGAAGCCAATCACCGCTTCAGAAATGGATTTGCTCAAGAAATATGTGGACGCAGGCGGCGCGCTGGTTGTCATGGAAGACCCCACGGTTGTCACAGACTTTGGTTCTTCCGCAGACCCGCTGGCTAAATACTTAACTTCTGACTGGGGCATCACACTTAATAATGATATTGTGATTGACCTCGTAAACACACAGAATCCGCTCCAGGCAGTTTCCTCACAAATTGGACAGCACCCGATCACCCAGAACTTGACCCAAAATTACATTGTCGTTCTTCCCCAAGCGCGAAGCTTAAGCCTCGTGGCGCAGATCGAAAATGTGACCCCAACCCCGCTTATTTTGACCACAGAACAGTCATGGGGTGAGACTGAATTGGTTTCAGGAGCACAACCAGAGTTTGATCCCGAAAAAGACAACCCCGGTCCTTTGAACCTTGCAATTGTGGGTGAGAATGCTGTAACCAAAGGACGCGTGGTGGTGTTCGGCAATTCACTCTTTGCCTCCAACGACGGCTTTGACGCATTGGGCAATGGCAACATGTTCATCAACTCGGTGGATTGGGCGGCAGAACAGGAAGACTTGCTTAACATTACGCCGCGTGAAAAAACATTGCGTGTATTCAACCCGCCGACCAATGCCGGATTCATTATCATGATCATCGTGGCAGTGCTCGTCCTGCCTGGCTTGGTAGTGTTTGCTGGCGTGTCCTCGTGGCTTTCACGCCGCAGGAGAGGCTAAACATGGCTGGTAAAACAACAAGCGCGCCAACAAAGAAACCACGGAAGCCCGCTGTCAAAAAAGTAACGCCAAAGGTTGCTGAATTAGTCCCCGCGCCCAGCGTTGCCAGATCGACAAAGCCCGTTTTTCAGGCTGGCACATGGCTTGCGGTTCTTTTGTTTGCCGCGCTCATTGGCTTTGCTGTTTATCTTAACAGCCAAAAAGAAAAGACAGCCGCCGCAGAGGTAACTCCAGCGGCTGAACTCAGCCCTGTATTTAATGCGGAAAATGGCAAAATCGTGAGCATTGAAGTCAAGACCACAAATGACAGCCTTGACACGGTCAAAGTGGCGCGTAATGCAGAAAATGTCTGGGTGGTGGAAATGCCCATCGCGGCCGAAGCAGATCAAGGGTTGGCTGAGGCGGCGGCGGCGCAAGTCTCTGCTTTGCAGGTGGTTAATCCGATCGATGCTGATCCGGAAATCTTCGGTTTGAAAGATCCCGCATACTTGATCACCATTGAGTTTGAAAACGGAAAACACACGCTGGAAGTTGGCGACCCAACCCCCACAAACAGCGGCTACTACGTGCGCGTTGATAACGACAAAATGATGATTACTGACCTGAGCGGAATCCAATCACTGTTGCAATTTGGATTCTTTCCGCCATATCTGAACACCCCCGTTCCCACTCCGCTTCCACCTACGCTGACGCCTGTTCCGCCGACTGCGGAAGTTTCGACCCCTGTGCCTTAGTTTTTTTCAACATAGACCTGACAGGTTTCGTTGCAATAACTTATGAAGCCTGTCAGGTATTACGAACAAGCGTAATAAAAGGGTATTGCAAGGCATCTGAAAGGCGCGGGTATTGCTTTTCAAGTAAAAAAAGTGTACTCTAATTTAGCAATTTATTAAAAATACTATTGAAAGTTGGATTTGTGAATGGATGTAGATAAAATTTTGATCGTGGACGACGAAGAAGAATTTCCCGCCATAGCGCGACTCGTTGAATTGGGGCGCCAAAAATCTTATGTAACACTCGATGACATTCTGCATTTTTTCCCAGAAGCCGAACAGGATGTGGAACAACTGGAAGAAGCCTTTTCGGCTTTATTAAGCGCGGGTATTCCCTTTCAGGAAGATACCCTCACTCCTGAACCCACAGAAGACGACCTGGTTGCAGTGGAGGAAAGCGGCGAAGTTGAAGAGCCTGAGATAGACCCTTCACTCGACGATTACCTGGCGAATATTGATACTGACGATACGATTGGCTTGTACCTCAAAGAAGTCAGTCGCGTGCCGTTGCTGACTGCCGTGGAAGAAGTTCAACTGGCGCAGCGCATTGAGCGCGGACGTTCAGCCCGTGAGGAACTTGCTCAGGGAGCCGTTGCCACCAAGCGCCGCATGGAACTTCGTCAGGCAATTGAAGACGGCTGGGCTGGACGCGAACATTTGATCACAGCCAATTCGCGTTTGGTAATTTCGGTTGCCAAGAAATACATGGGACGCGGTGTGCCCTTCCTTGATCTCATTCAAGAAGGCAATATTGGTCTCATCCGCGCGACCAAAAAATTTGATTATCGCCGTGGACATAAATTCTCGACCTACGCCACCTGGTGGATCCGCCAGGCCGTGACCCGCGCCATCGCCGATCAGGGACGCACGATCCGCGTGCCTGTTCACATGGGCGACCAGATCAATAAACTTCTGCGCGTGCAACATCAACTGACCCAGCGTTTGGGTCGCGAGCCAAGCGTTGATGAACTTGCCGTTGCGTTGGATGTGCCGCCCAAGAAAGTTGAAAATATGATTCAGGTGGCGCGCCGTCCGCTTTCGTTGGAAACGCCAACAGATGACGAAGAAGATTCTGTGCTCGGCGATTTCATCGAAGATGATGAGGCGCCCCCGCCAGATGAGACCGCCACGTACAATCTTCTGCGTGAACATCTCGGTGAAGTGTTGAATGGATTGCCCCCGCGTGAAGTTCGCATTTTGCAATTGCGCTACGGGTTGCTCGACGGGCAAGCCTACACCCTCGAAGAAGTGGGGCGCAAGATGGGCGTCACCCGCGAGCGCGTCAGACAGATCGAAGCGCAAGCCCTCAGCCGCCTGCGTCACCCATCGATCCGCAGGAAACTGCGCGATTATTTGGGCGAATAAAGATAAAGTATTGCCAGTCCAAGATGACAGTCATTTACAAAGTGACTGTCATCTTTTTTTTCACCACAGAGGTTTTTCTCAGAGATCTCTGTATGCTCCGGGGTTAAATCTTTTGGCAAGCCCACAAGATTAGCCACAAAGGCACGAAGTCTCAAAGACTCGAAGGGAAAAACTTTGTGTCTTGGTGACTTCGTAGTGAAGTTATTAAACAGTTTCTAAAATTCAACTGAAATAAAACGCGCCCAAACATCTGCTCTGTGGTAAAACCGGTTTTCAACCCACTTAAACCCGAAGAGCCGTTAAAATCAGGCAAATGAAATATTTCCTGCCACGCTTTCAAGCAATTTTCTTCCTGGCTGTTTTTTGCGGAGCC
>JAIFKY010000075.1 GCA_020049345.1 Anaerolinea sp. | reverse complement strand
TTGCTTCGTCGGGGAGAGCGCCCTCCTCGCAATGACATGCCAGAGGACATATGAAAATAATTTCCGACATCGGCATTCAAATTCCACAGGTATATTTGCCCAAAGCCGGTACTGACCTAAACAAATGGGCTGTGATCGCTTGTGACCAGTTCACCTCTGAGCCAGAGTACTGGCATGATGTGGAAAAGGTCGTTGGCGATGCGCCATCCACTTTAAATTTGACTTTCCCCGAAGTGCATCTTGAAAAGCCTGGTGAAGAAGAGCGCATTCAAAGCATTCAGGCGACCATGCAAAAATACATGGATGAGGGTATCCTCCAGCCTCGCGAGGGATTCATTTATGTCGAGCGCACTGTTGGCGGCAAGACTCGCAAAGGCGTGATCCTGTGCCTTGATCTCGAACGCTACGATTACAACAAAGGTTCGTCAAGTCTCATTCGCGCCACCGAGGGGACGATTGTTGACCGCCTTCCTCCGCGCATCAAAATTCGTCAGGGCGCGGCGATGGAACTGCCGCATATCCTTGTGTTGATTGACGATCCGAAGCACACAGTAATTGAACCGTTGTCTGCGGCGAAATCCAAACTCGAAAAGGTATATGATTTTGACCTGATGCTCGGAAGCGGTCATCTGGCGGGTTATGCCGTCAGCGCGGATTTCGAGAATCAAGTCGTTGATGCCTTACGCGGACTTGCCAAGCCCGAAACTTTCGCCGCGAAATATGGCATCGGCAAGGATGAGCCTGTCTTGCTTTTTGCGATGGGCGACGGCAATCACTCGCTGGCAACTGCCAAAGCTATTTGGGAAAAGAACAAATCCCAGGTCGGCATGGATCATCCCTCACGTTATGCGTTGGTTGAGATCGAAAATGTCCACGATGAAGGGCTGGAGTTTGAGCCCATCCATCGTGTGTTGTTTGGCTTGAAGAAGGATTTGTTCGCGGAGTTGAAGAAGACTTTCGGCGATAACTTCTCTTACACAGAAGTCGCGAATGGGAAGGAAATGACTCAACGCGTGGATTCTGCTCAGGGTGGGAATCAAGCCATTGGTTTGGTCGGCGGCGGGATGAAATTCGGCGTGATCGAAATCGCGAATCCGTCATCCAATCTAGCAGTCGGTACCATCCAATCCTTCCTCGATGCTTTCCTGAAAGATGGCGGCGCGGAGAAGATTGATTATGTCCACGGCGAAGATGTGGTTGAGCGGCTGGCTTTGCAGGCGGGCAACGCTGGCTTTTATCTGGCAGGGATGCACAAATCTGAGTTGTTCAAGACGGTGATTCTGGATGGGGCTTTGCCGCGCAAAACTTTTTCAATGGGCGAGGCGAGGGAAAAACGGTTTTACATGGAAGCAAGGAAGATCAGTTAATAAGTTTACAGGTTGCAGGTTGAACGTTCAAACCTGCAACCTGTAAACTAAAGAGCCAAAATTTTTATTGCTTTTTTGAAATCAGAGGGGTAAGGCGCGGTAAAGCAAACCCGTTCGTTTGAAACTGGATGATTGAAAGTTAGCGAGTGCGCGTGCAAAGCGGGGCGGGCGATGATATTTGTTTCGGGCGCGCTGTAGAGGGTGTCGCCCAAAAGCGGATAGCCGAGCGCGTACGCATGGACGCGAATCTGATGCGTGCGTCCGGTCATCGGGCGGGCTTCGACCAGCGCCGTGCCTTCAGCCAGTTCGGGGGAAATCTGAATCCAGTTCAAGACTTTGAACTTTGTTTCTGAGCGGACTCCATTTTTGTTATCCACCATCGTTCTGTGTTTATGTCCCACGTTGACCCGCAGTGGGAATTTTGTAATGCGTTCCTTCCACGGCGGCGCGCCGACGGTGATGGCGCGATAAACTTTTTCGGTCTCATGTTTTTCAAATTGAATGTTCAGTGCGCGGTGGGCTTCTGCGTTCAATGCAAAGACCAACACGCCGCTGGTGAATTTATCGAGGCGATGAACGACCCATATTTTTTCATATTCTTCTTCGAGTGACTTAACAAGATACGGCGCGTCAGGCTCCCAGCCTTCGGGAAGCACCGAAAGCCCAGCGGGTTTGTTGATAATGAGAATGTGTTCGTCTTTGTAGATGATATCCATGCGGAGAATTATAAACTACGAGAGTTTGTATTTTGCTCTACTTTGTCGAGCAGAAGCAGTAATAGCCATGAAATACAGAAATATAGCACGGCGGTCATGATGAGCGGGAAGAAGGCGTCGAAGGTGCGGCTGCGGATAATGTCGCTGGCTTTGGTCAAATCCTGCACGGCAATGTATCCGACGATGGAGGTCATCTTCACCAGCGAGATCAGTTCGCCTTTGTAGACGGGCAGGACGCGTCGTATGGCTTGCGGCATGACGATGTAGATGAAGGTCTGTGCTTTTGTGAATCCGCCCGCAATGCCCGCCTCGGTCTGTCCCTTGTCAACGCTTTCGATGGAGGTGCGGAACATTTCTGAAACATACGCGGCGAAGTTGATCCCAAACGCGAGGACGGCCGCCAGTATCGGGTTGACGTTGACTTTGGCAAAGACCACGTAGAAGACGAGCATCAACAAAACCAGCACAGGGATTCCGCGCACGATGGAAATATAAATTTTGGCCAGTCCCTGAACAATTGCCTGCCGCGACATGCGCATGAAACAGATCAACGCGCCCAGCAGCGTACCAAGCAAAATGGCAAGGATGGAGATAATGCCTGTAGTTTTTATCCCGTCCACGATCAGCAGGTAGCGGTTTTCGACGATGATATTGTTGTAGAAACTGTCTGAAACGGATTGGATGAACGAAGGCGATTCCTGCGCGCCAGCCTGTTCCTGCTTCGCGCCCATCACGCACGCGCTCAACTCGAAATATGGATCGGAGAAATCAACCTGCTTTTTTCTCTCCTCTGTGATCATCATCGTACTGACGATCATCTCCGCTTTGTTGGTGGATACGGCGGCGATCAAACCGCCGAATTCCATGTCGGAATACTCGACTTCCTTCCCCAGATATGCGCCGAAGCGTTCGACCAACTCCACATCCGAGCCGACCAGCCGATTATCTTGAATGACGGTGAAGGGCCATCCCTTATCGCTGACCATGCCGACAATGATCTTGCCGTTGGTCTTTGCGTTTTCAACCACAGGCATCTCGTAGTTGCTGTCTTTGAACCACCGCTTGTACCAATCGTCGTAAACGCCATTGGATTTGATCTCTGCTAAAAATGCATTGAACTCTTCGCGCAACGCATCGTTTTCCTGATTGAAACCGACCCCGACCGGGTTGCTGAAAACGTCGTTTACAAGCGTGACGAGGAATGGGTTTTCCTTTTGCAGTTCCTTGAATGCCTGACAGTTGATGAAACCCGAATCAACTTTGCCGCTTTGCACGGCGAGGATCAAGTCGGGATAATTCTTGTATTGCAGGACTTCCGCCGTTGGATAATTCTTTTGCAGGTAGGTGTCGTACACCGTGCCGAGCAGTACGCCGATCCTGCCCTTTGCCACCTCATCCATCGTTGTCCCCTGGCTGGCTTGTGGCGCTGGCTCTGGATTTTGCGCACATGCGGCAAGCATGGAAAGAATCATCACACTTAAGACCGCAAGCGAAATTGCTTTATTCCAAAAATGTTTGCCGCTCATCACTTGCCTCGTTTTCTCATCACCGTGATGTCTGCATAACCAGTGATCTGGAGGATTTCGTTGATGGATTCGTTTGCGCCAACGAGTTTCATTTTCCCACCCATCTCGATCACCTTTTTCTTTGCGAAAAGGAAAACGCGCAGTCCCGCGCTGCTGAGATATTCCAACTCGGAGAGTTCGAGCGTGAGGCTGGCGATCTTCGTCTCGAATACTTTTTCCAATTCCTGAGCCAACTCGGACTGCGTGACACTATCCAGCCTGCCCGAAAGCGCGAGGGTGACATCGCCGTCGTTTTGTGTTTTATGGATCATCATGGGAGACCTCTATATTGAAATTGAAAGTTGATTCATGCCGTTGGAATACGCTTGCCCTTGACGATCATCAGCGCGAGGTTATCTTCGCTTTCATCCAAAATCGGGTTGTGCGACTCGCCTGCGTACTCGAAAATGACCTGGAACTCATCGCGTTTTTCCGCATATTCGAGCGCGAGCGAAATGGGCTTTCCATCCTGTTTGAGCGGCAGGAGCAGGTTGACCAGCGTCTCTTCGACGATCAGCAGGATGTTATCCACAAACTTCCTGTCAATTGTGTGCTTGGCGCAAAATGCCTCGATGCCTGCGTTCAATTTATATAGGTCGAAATTCTGGCTGATGATTTCTTCTTTGAAAATCCGCAGTCTTTGGATGAACGTCCGCGTCTTTTCTTTTTTGGGGTTTTCGAAAATATCCTTTGGACTGCCTTCCTCGTAGATGAGTCCCTCGTCCATGTAAAAGACGCGAGTCGAGACATCGCGGGCGAAATCCATTTCGTGCGTAACGATTGCCATGGTCATCCCGCCTTTTGCGAGGCGGCGGATAACGGCGAGGACTTCGCTGATCATGGTCGGGTCGAGGGCGGAGGTCGGCTCGTCGAAGAGGATGATCTCCGGTTCCATCGCCAGACAACGGGCGATGGCGACGCGCTGTTTTTGTCCACCGGAAAGTTCATCGGGGTAGTTGTTTGCCTTTTCGGACAGCCCAACCATCCGGAGTAATTCCCGCGCTTTTTCCTCTGCGGAAGTTTTGCTCATACCGCGCAATTTGATCGGACCGAGAGTCACATTCCCCATCACGGTTAGATGCTCGTACAAGTTGAAAGATTGGAATACCATGCCCATTTTTTGACGCAGTTTCGGCACGTTCGCGCCTTTCTGCAAAATATCCACCCCATCAATGACAATGTGTCCGCTGGTTGGTTTTTCCAGCAAATTGAGACAGCGCAGGAAAGTGCTTTTGCCGGTGCCTGAGGGACCGATGATCGAAATCACCTCGCCCTTCTTGATCTCGGCATTGATATCCTTTAGCACCGCCAAGTCCCCGAAACTCTTCGAAAGATGTTCCACTGTGATCACGTTCCGCCTCCGAAACAAAGTCGTTGTTGCCCTGCCCGAACCGGTTATCCTATTTGCTTGCTGGCACAAATTATAGCACTTTGAGGAAAGATGAATTACCCAGCACTTGCAGTTCTGGGCAAGTGTGAAGGATGAAAAAACCCTTGACATTGACGTTACGTAAGGGTTTATATTAACCCCATGTTCACAGTCAAGCAACTTTCCAAACTGGCAGGAGTCACGCCACGTACCCTGCGTCACTACGACGACATCGGTCTCCTCAAGCCATCCCGAATTGGCGAGAATGGCTATCGCTATTACGGGGAAGAGTCGCTGTTGAAGTTACAGCAGATTCTGTTTTACCGCGAGTTGGATATGCCACTCGACGAGATCAGGAGAATCATGGGACGCCGTGATTTTGATCTGCTGTGCGCGTTGCAAAGTCACCGTGAGGCGTTGCAAAAGAAAGCGGCGCGTTTATGTCAATTGCTTGTCACAGTGGACAATACCATTCAACACATCAAAGGAGAAAAACTAATGAGCCAAAAAGGTTTATTCAAAGGCTTTAGCGAAGAGGAACAGGAAAACCTGGCGCAGGAAGCCGAGCAGAAGTATGACCCCGCAACGGTGCGCGAATCCAACCGCAAGTGGAAGGCGTACTCAAAGGAAAAGAAAGATGCGATCCTCGCGGAAGGCAATAAAATTTACGTTGACATGATCGCCGCCATGCCGAAGGGTGCATCCAGTGTGGATGTGCAGACAATCGTTGAGCGCTGGCGCAGTCACATGGATTATTTCTGGACGCCGAATCTCGATCAACTGCTTGGGCTTGCCAATATGTATAACGATGACCCGAAGTTCAAAGCCAACTTCGACGACATGCATCCGAAACTTGCCGAGTTCATGCTTGAGGCGGTGACGGTGTACGTAGAAAGAAGTAAGAAATAAAAAGTGAGAAACAAAAGCCAGTGATGAAAGTCACTGGCTTTTGTTTTCTAGCTGCTGGCTCCGCTGTATTGTTTGAGTCCCAACTTCCATACTTTTGATGCGACAAAAAAACTGACGATGCTGACAAGCATAAATAAAGCGATCTGGGGTGGCTTTAGTTCTCCGCGCAACGCCTGCAAGGGGACGGTGGTAGCCACAGCGATGGGGATGATGAAGGTGACGATCACTCTTAGCCAGGCAGGATACACGGTAGCAGGATAGCGTCCCGAATCCATGAGGGCTTGCAGAATGGTGACATTGTTGTCAAACTTGGTGAACCAGAAGGTCATCGCAATTAATACGATCCAAAGGCTGTAGATGATGACCATGCCTGTGATGGCGAGCAGGATAAAGGTCAGGATGTTGAACGGGGTGGTGATGTCGCCGGTCATGTTGATTCCGATCACGATCAGAATGATCGCCAGAATCAGATCCCAAATCCGCCAGACGGTGATGCGCGAGAAGGTCACCAGGAACAGGCTGTTGACCGGTTGCAGGATGGTGTAATCCATCGAACCATCGCGGATGGATTGGTTGAATTTTTCGGTGTTGGGCCAAATGATCGCGATCATCAAGGTGTTGGCGAGGCGGAAGACCCCCAGCAGGGCGATCAATTCGCCGAATCCCCAGCCGCCAATTGTGGTGGTATTGCTGAAGATGATGTTAAGGCTGAGAAGTTCCCAGCCGAGCCACATCAGGTTGAGCAAAATGTTGACCACCGTATCGGCGCGATAGGCGAGTGACATTTGAATGTTGACTTTGAGGAAGGACGAGAGTAGTTTCAAAGTATGCATGGATTACGCTCCCACCGCTGAATAGCGCTTCACGCCATTGCGCCATACCCAATTAAACAAGGTAATGGCAATGACGAACCAAATCCCTGCTGACGCATATCCTTGAATGATCTGTTGCGTGGATAATTTTCCCAATATCAGTTGAATGGGATAATACATGAAGAGTTGAAAGGGCAGGTATTGGGCAATATCCTGTATCAATTTTGGCATGAGCGTCAGCGGTACGAATTGACCCGAGAAGAGCAGAAGTACCGCATAATAAAATTCGTGGATGGAATAGACGCGGGTTGTCCAAAAGGCGAGGGATGTGACGGCGGCTGATAGTAAAAAACCCAGGACGAATGCCACCAGCATGACGGGGATGGCAAGCAAAATTCCAGTGACGGTCACGCTGCTAAAATCGGGTTTGAACAGAAAATACAAAATGATCCAGATCGGCGTCAGCCCCATGAAGGTTAAGGTTTTGAATGCAATATTGTTGATCAATGCGTTTGTGAGCATGGGATGAATCGGGCGGACTAATTCGCCTGAAAGAGTGCCGTCTTGTATTTTGTAGCCGAACGAATGAATGACGATATTGCTGG
Organism: Anaerolinea sp.; assembly: GCA_020049345.1. Taxonomy (GTDB): domain Bacteria; phylum Chloroflexota; class Anaerolineae; order Anaerolineales; family Villigracilaceae; genus Villigracilis. Next base: position 575 of record JAIFKY010000075.1, on the reverse strand, counting down.
TGACCTGATCGCAGATCAACAACATCATATAGTAGGTGGTGAAATCGTTGGCGGTGAATCCGTTTACGCTGCCTTTTTGATTGGCAATGCTGGTCCACACGGCGAGGTAAATGACGGGGGAAACCAGCCAGTAAAGTAAATACATCAGCAGGTTGGCGCGGTATTGCCATTGCTCCGCCCAGTTCACCTGCCAGAGTCGTTTGATGATTTGAAACATATTTTCACCTTTTACCCGCGCTGAGCGTAGTCGAAGCGCAACCTGTCCTTCGACTACGCTCAGGACGAATCAATTACTGATTAAACGCCTGCTCGATCACATCCTCGATGGGCGGATCGGTGATGGTGATGTCGTGGACTGGCAGATCAGCCAACAGTCTGGACGTGACGCGGGTGACATCCTCCGCCTTGACCTGGATGTAACGTTTATCCGCATCCTCTTCGTTTTGGACTTGCGTGCCGTATCCGCTCAGGTCGTGGGAGTCGGAATCGGCGAGCATGACGCCGATCAGCTTGAACGGCGCGATCTTACGCGACAGGTCATTGATTCCGCCGTCATATTTAAGTTGACCCTGATG
>JAIFKY010000313.1 GCA_020049345.1 Anaerolinea sp. | reverse complement strand
ATTGAAATGCCCGTTGAAACCCAAAGGGTGATGTCAGGTCCATTGCCGATGCCGAGTAACGACCAGCGAAATCCATTGACCACACCCGCCATCGGGTTCAGGAAATACAAGATCTGCCATTTTTCAGAAATCACAGAGGCTGAGTATGCCACGGGTGTGGCGAACAGCCAAAACTGAGTCAAAAACGGAAGGGCTTGGTTCACATCCCGATACTGGACGTTAATCGCCGAAAGCCAGAGCGCCACGCCGAGCGCGGTTACAATGGCAAGCAGGAGAAAGAGTGGAAGTGTCCACAACAAATTCCACGCGGGCGTAACTTGATAGTAAAACATCAAAATGACCAGGATGACAAAGGCAATCGCAAAGTCTACCAGTCCAGAAAAAACTGCAGACATGGGCAGAATCAGGCGCGGGAAGTAAATCTTCGTCACCATGTTGTTGTGCGCCACAAGCGAACGACTGCCCTGGTTGAGCGCAGTCACAAAGAGGCCCCATGGCAGCAGGGCGGCAAAAGAAAACACCGGATAGGGGATGCCATCTGTCGGGAGTTTGGCTACCTTGCCAAAAAGAAAAGTAAAAATCAGCATGGTCATCACAGGTTGGATGACAGCCCAAGCCATTCCCAAAAGAGTTTGTTTATACTTAACCTTTACATCACGCCAGACCATGAAAAAGATCAATTCACGATAAACCCAAAGGTCGCGCAGGTTTAGCGCCGCAAGACCTTTGGATGGCTTGATGTAAATGGTGGTGGGTTCGTGAGGGGTGGTTTTAGTGATTTGAGTCATTTTTCCTCTGTCAAAAGTCGAAGGTCAAAGGTCGTTTGATATTCGACTTTTGACTTTAGACCTTTGACTTATTTTATTTTCGACCTATTTTCCTTGAACCATTCGATGGTGCGCTTCATGCCATCTTCAAATGAAACCTGCGCGCCCCAGCCGAATAACTCTTTTGCGCGCGAGACATCCAACCCACGGCGGGGCTGTCCATTCGGTTTATCGGTTTGCCAGGCAAGCTTGCCTTGGTAGCCCGTCATCTTCACAATCATCTCGGCTAAATCTTTGATCGAAATTTCATAGCCGGAACCAAGGTTGACAGGCAGGTCGCCGTTGTAATTTTCTGCGGCAGATATAATGCCATCGGCGGCATCTTCCACGTATAAAAATTCGCGTGTCGGAGAGCCATCACCCCAAATTTGCAGTTCCTTGTCGCCGCGTTCGCTGGCTTCCACAGCCTTGCGGATCAACGCGGGAATGACATGCGAAGTTGCCAGATTGAAGTTATCACGCGGGCCGTATAAATTAACCGGCAAAAGGAAAATGGCGTTAAAACCATATTGTGCGCGATAAGCCTGCGCCTGCACCAGCATCATCTTCTTGGCGAGTCCGTAGGGCGCATTGGTCTCTTCAGGATATCCGCTCCACAGATCGTCTTCCCTGAAAGGCACAGGCGTAAACTTGGGATAAGCGCAAACCGTGCCAATGGCAACAAATTTACCAATGCCATTTTTATATCCCTGATGCATCAGTTCAACGCCCATCATCAAATTATCATAAAAGAAATCACCGGGATGTTCGCGGTTCGCGCCAATGCCGCCCACGTTTGCCGCAAGGTGAATGATGATCACGTTCTTTGGATCAACATCCTTGAGCGTATCCGCATACAAACGTCGAATATCGTTTGCATCAACCAGGTTGTAATTCTCAATACGCGGAATAAAAATATCGGTCGCGCCGCGCTGTTTTAGTTTTTCAATCACAAATGATCCAAGAAAACCCGCGCCACCCGTAACGATTACTTTTTTATTTTGCCAAAATTTATTTTCCATCATTTCTCCTCACATATTTTACGTTTTATATTTTGCGCTGCGTAACGTTGCCAGTTATTGAACAATAAACTGCGCGTTTCGGTATCTATCATCCGTCGGGTTGCGAATCAACCCAGACTTCAACGCAAACAACACTTCACGCACACCGTCATCCACATTTAACGTGGTGTCAAAACCAAGCACACGCTTGATCTTTTCAAATGAAACCGTAATATCGCGTATGTCGCCGCCAAAGGTCAGGTCTTTATATTCCACAACCGTTTCAGGCATACGCCTTAACACCAGTTGCGCAATATCATTCTTGGAATAATTTCCATTTTCAGCGCCCAGATTAAAAACCTGCCCGCGCACTTTTTCCTTATCGGCTTCAATGCCCATCATCACGCCGCGCACCACATCGCGGATATGCACAAACGAGCGCGAATATCCACGCTGATAAATGATCAACGAGCGCCTCGTAAATGCCTGCAACACAAATTGATTGACGATCAAATCAAAACGCGTGCGGGGCGAAACCCCGTATAAAGTGACAAAGCGGAACAACAGCGGCACACAGGCTGACTCTTTCTGCGTGAGCAAAAATTCCTCGCTTGCAATCTTTGTCTCGGCATACAACGACTGCGGATTTAAAGAGGATTCTTCGGTGACGGGCTTGCCGTCTTCGGACAAACCATAGTTGCTGTAGGTGGATGCAAACACGATTCTTTCCACGCCCAAATCTGATGCCTGCCCATAAACAGTTTTCGTGGCTTCGACATTGTATCTCCACGCCACCTGCTTCCCCACCGACTGACAGGCGGGAAACCCGACAATCGCCGCCAGATGAATAACGGTATCCGGCTTCTGCCAGTCACGCTTAATCGCATCGCGCACCGCGCGGTTCTCGGTCACATCTGCTTTCACAAAGTGAAAATTAGGGTGATGCAAAAACGGAACAATACCCTCGCCGCCGAACAAAAGACTGTCGAGGACGGTGACTCTGTAATTGGCGCGCAACAGTTCCGAGGTCAGCATCGAGCCGATATAGCCCGCGCCGCCTGTGATCAACACATGGCGATCTGTCATTCCAACCCTTCCAGTTTTATTTTATATCCGTCTAAAATTAAGACAGGCGCGGTTTTATCAGTCACAACAGAAATACCCTGTTCCAGACAGGTCAGTTTGCAAATATCCGCCACATCGCCAGAGCCGGAAATCCGCACGCGGTCAAAACCGGCGTGGCGAATTTTCACAACATGATCCTTCACGCGCTGGCGCGTGCGGCGATAGACTGAGAAAGAACGCTCCACATAATCCACCGCAAGACGGGCGCGCAGGGCAAGACCTTCGGGCGTAATAATATAACGCAATTTCTTGCGCTCGGCGCGCGAGACCTTCACAGCGCCTTTTGCAATCAGCCGTTTTAAATGCCAATTGACCGTGCCAACAGCCACCCCCAATTGGGTAGCCAGCGCGGATTGGTTTACATCAGGATCGCTCTCAATTTGTTCCAACAGGGAGAGTTCGCGGAGTTCGTCGTTTGTTGATTCCATATATTTCGTGTTCCAAAATTCAGCGACTGAATTATAACCCGTTTTTTGATTTGCGATTTCTTGAAATTCCACCTGCAACTCCAAACCTTCAAACTTTAATATTCAGGTAAAATCATCCCGCTATGAAAAATACTCCTCTCTTTGATGAAGCAGGCACTCTTTACCAGCAAACCCACGTGGCATGTTGGGATTCGATTGCTCAAAAACGCGATACCTGGCGCGGCATGGGCCGGTGGTACCACCGCCGTCTGGCAGAAATATATCGCTACCTTGTCAACCCCAACCAGCGCGTACTGGAGATCGGCTGCGGCACGGGCAACCTGCTCGCAAGCCTGCGCCCCTCACGCGGTGTCGGCATTGATTTCTCGCCTGAGATGATCGCACGCGCCAAAAAAGATCACCCCGAATTTGAATATCATCAGGCTGACGCGCATGACCTGACAGGCATTGAAGGCCAATTTGATGTCGTCATCCTCTCGGACACGGTCAACGATCTATGGGACGTGCAACGCGTCCTCGAACAGGCGCGTCAATTCTGCGCGCCGCATACGCGCCTCATTCTCAACTTTTACAGCCATGTCTGGCAACTGCCGCTCGCCATCGCGCAAAGCCTCAACCTTGCCGCGCCCATGCTGCGCCAAAACTGGTTGACCCGCGAAGACATAGACAACATGCTGCGCCTCGCCGGTTTTGAAAGTATTCGCGCCACGCAGGAAGTCCTCTGGCCCCTTCCGCTTGGCGGGCTGGCAGATCGCTACCTTGTCAAACTATGGCCCTTTCGCGGACTCGCGCTCTCCAATTTTGTCATCGCGCGCCCCACGCCACAACCCGCACCCTCCGGGCAGCCCAGCGTTTCGGTTGTCATTGCGGCGCGTAACGAAGCCGGCAACATCAAATCCATTTTTGAGCGTGTGCCCAAAATGGGAAGTTGGACCGAGATCGTCTTCGTCGAAGGACACTCACGCGACAACACCTACGAAGCCATCGAACAGGAAATTCCGCTTCACCCCCAAACCCCCAGCCTGATCTTCCGCCAACCGGGCATTGGCAAAGCCGATGCAATTCGCCTCGGCTTCGAGAAAGCCAGCGGCGACATTCTGATGATTCTCGACGCAGACCTGACTGTTCCGCCCGAAGACCTGCCGCGTTTTTACGACGCCATCGTTTCAGGCAAAGGCGAATTCATCAACGGCGTGCGTCTTGTCTACCCAATGGAAAAGGAAGCCATGCGTACGCTTAATTTCATTGGAAACAAACTATTTAGCATGGCGTTTTCATGGCTGTTGGGACAGCCGATCAAAGACACCCTGTGCGGCACAAAAGTAATGTGGCGCGACGACTATGCAAAGATCGCCGCCAACCGTTCCTACTTTGGAGATTTCGACCCCTTCGGCGACTATGACCTGATCTTCGGAGCCGCCAAATTAAACCGAAAAATTATTGACCTCCCCATCCGTTACAGGGACCGCACCTACGGCACAACCAACATTTCACGCTGGAAGCATGGCGTACTCCTGCTGAGAATGGTGGCATTCGCCGCAAACCGAATCAAATTTGTTTAATTGTTCCATCCCCGGCACTCAATCAAAAAACAGCGCCGCGCCAATTCAAAGGCGTGGCGCTGTTTTTTTAATTCCAGACCAAATTACTTTTTAGTCGCAAACAATGGGCGGAAAATTTTCTGAAAAATATAAGCCTTGTTTCCCATCCTGTTCAACAAAAACAAGCCGGATGTTTCCGCCTGCGTCAAAAAATAAAGTTGCGTCAGAAGCGTTCGGAAAAAAGCCGGGCGGCTCAGACATGGGAAAAATAACCCGCGCATCAATCGGTCCAAGCATTTGAAAAACCAACCGCCCTTCGTCCACGGCTTTGTATCCCGCAGAATCGGTAAAAGTTTCACCGTCATTTGCTTCATAATAACGAGGGTAAACCGCCCGCCCTTGAACGGCTCTCAACTTATTTTTTTGAAGACACGCGACATTCAAATTTTCCTGTTTCAAAACAGGGGAAGACGCCAGAAGATTAAGGGTTACGTCCTGCGTCACCGGCAAATATTTTTTTGGAAAAACCATCTCACTGAGCGGCAGGGAAATGCTAATTCCAAAAAACAATATGCCGGCGAAAACATATGTCCGCCATTGTTTCTGATTGGCTGATTGAGTCAACGAAAACTGATTGGCGTCATACCAGTTGAGAATCATGGAACGTCCGCGCTCAAGTGTGAAGAGAAAAACGCTCAACAAAGAGAACAGCCCGATCATGTAATATAAATAAATTGACCAATCCATGCTCAACAGGAATCTTTGCCCCGAAAGCAAGGCCAGCGAAGTCCACAAGTTGTAGATGAGATTAACCGCCAAAGGCAGAAGTCCAAGCCAGCCGTTGCGAAGCCACGCTGCGCTTAATCCCAGCCCAAACAGAAGGACATAAAAAGCAAGCAAGAGCCCCTGAGTCAAAGTGGGTCTGCCCTCCCACGCTTGCCAGAAAGAATCTGTGGGCGTCCAGAGTTCTCCCAAATTTCTGAGATCACTCCTCAATGGGAAGGCAAGAATATTGCTGACCCCATGATTGAGGAAAGAATTTGCAATCCCATTCGCTATGCCCAGCGGGTTGAGATTAATTGCCTGAGTGGCAAGGCTGGTCAATCTGGCGTTGTACTCAGAGTTGGTTTCGCCAGGCGCGGGGACAATATCGGCATCAACGCCATTCAACCGGCTGTAGCGCAAAGCAAGGTTAGCCATTTGAGATTCCGGGTTGTCAAAAATCAACTCGCCGGTCATGCGCCAGTTTCGCCAAAGCCAGGGACTGATGACCAAAACAATGGTCACCAATGCCAACAATGCGCTTTTTATGATCGACGCTAATTTTTTAGGTTGGGAAATTAGAGCAAACAAAAACAACATGGGAAACGCCACCACAACCTGGGTGCGGATTAACATGGCGACGCCCAAAATTCCGCCCATGAAAAATGCCAAGAAAAGCGGGAAGTCAGATTTGATCCAGCGTATGCCAATCAGCAAAAACAGGATCAACAACATTGCGGTCGGTATTTCAGAAAGATAAAGTTTGGAATAACTAAGGTTACCGGTAAATGGAGAAACAAGGTTTGAGGTGTAGTCGCGCAGAACAGCCAGCAGGGCAATGGATATGCCGATTGGGCGACCAAAAAACTCCCGTCCAAACCAATACAGCAAAACCGGAAATAGAGCAAAAAAAACGGATTGAAGTGCAATCACATTGCCGTAATCCTGTCCGACCAGTACATGCAAAAAAGTGAGGAAAACAATATACAAGGGACGCTGGGGAATTTCATTCACCCCAAACCCATAGCCGATCAAAACAGATTGGGAAAACTCGTCGTAGGTTTGTGCGTCACTGAAGGGATACACTTCAAAGTTTGGCGCGCGCGGTTCCAGCGCGGATGAGTTTGGTACAAGGGGCTGTCCAAGCCAAAAGGCAACTGTCAACAACCAGACCGCGAGCGAAATCCACAGGTCTACGCGGGGAATTTTTAATATTTTCGGATTGGACTCAAGAATCACCATCCCCAGGCAAAATACACAAGCCAGAATAATTTGCCATTCAAGCAGGGGAACGGCGGGCAATCCGCGCGCCCAGTCACCTTTGTAAATTGGCGCAATGCCCATATCGGTCAGGGAGATGTACAGGGCTGTAAATCCCAGCAACGCCAGGACAGTCAATATTTTTACAGAAAAAACCTTGAACGGTTTTTTATATTCCGCCTGTTGCCAAAAAACAAAAAATAAAATCAGCGCAATGACTTCAACCAGAATCAAGGTCATTAAATTAAGCAGGGGCGAAAGCCGATCAGCGTAACCGATGTACCAAAAATCTGCTGTTCGCATCGCAAGCGATTGCAGAATGGACAAACAAATCCGCAAAAAAACCGCCAGGGTTGCAGCCGAAAAAATACCATCCTTCACCGCTGGTTTTTTGATCAAGTCCAGTGCATTAATCAGCCACAAAGATTTTCGGGAAATGGAAACTGCCAGAAATACATTAAATGCAGCCCAGAAAAATAGCAAACCGCCGATTACTGCCTGCTGAAAGGAAAAACCATGATCACCGGAAGATGCGGCGATGAACTGCCATAACGCAAAGCCCCCGTGCAAAGCCCAAATGCCAAAAAGGACATTCCATTTATTTTGAACAGACCAGCCTGAAAACCCAGACATAAAACGCTCCCATAAAATTAGGCGGTGGTTTTAGTTCTCATTCAATACACCCTGCAATATGGCTTGATATTGATCCACAATTTTTTCGATGTCAAACCCGTCGGCTTTTTTGAGGCTTGCTTCACGAAAGCGTAGTAAAGATTCGGGATTGGAAATCAAACCGCGCAAAGCCCGTGAAAAAGCGGGGATGTCCCGCACATCAATCAGATAGCCGTTTTTCTCGTTATCCACCAGATCGAGAAAACCGCCGATCTTACTGGCGACAATTGCCAGTCCGGTTGCCAAAGCCTGCACGCCGACAACGGGCAAGCCCTCTGAAAGCGACGGCATAAATAGAATATCGCTTTTTGAGAATTGTTCCAAGACAACTTCAGGCGTAACCCAGCCGGGCAGGTCAATGCGATCACTCAGCCCTGCTTTTTCAATTTCGCTTTTCACATCGGCAAGCATGGGACCATCGCCGAGCATGGAACAACGCCAGTTCAAGTCTTTTAATTGGGAAAGGATTTGCACAATGGCAAGCGGGTTTTTCTGCGGCATAAAACGACCAGCAAAGATCAACCGCGGGGGGGTGTTTACTTTTATTTTAGACGGGGCGAGTTGTTTCACATCTGCGCCATTTGGGATGACATCAATTTCCACCGCGTACTGTTGCGTCGCCAACTGGCGCGTATGCTCGCTGACTGCAATTACTTTTTTTGCGCGCTTCCAAATGGGATAGATAAATGGACCCACCCAGCGAAACCATTTTCCCGTTTTTTCCGGCACGCCGCCCGGCACATCGCCCAAATGAGCGGTCAGGATATACGGAACTCCTGTAAGAATTGACAACATCCACGCGAGCGCGCCAGATGGGACTGCAAAATGGGTGTGAATGATATCGGGTCGATCAAGCCGAATTAAGCGGAACCCAGCCCAAAGTCCGGCGAGGTCGTAGGCAAACATGGTGGCAAAACTTGCGCCAAACATTTTCCGCCGCATGGATGAAATCCGCACCAGACGAATGCCGTCCACATATTCTTCAAAAGGCAAGCCTTGCATGTGAGCCGTGAGAACCGTAACCTGATGACCACGCGCGACAAGTCCTTTGCAAATATCGTAGGCGGCTCTGCCTCCCCCGCCGCCGACGGGAGGAAATTCATAGATCAGTGTGAGGATACGCATTCAACAATTTAATTCCAAATAAGATGACCGGCGAAAAGCGCCCGCCTGCCGATCGGGGGGTTAGTCACGGGGGTCTTGATCCAGGTTGATCATGGTACGAACCGTGTAGGTTGGCTTGCGTTGAGATTCGTGATACGTGCGAACAAGCAGTTCTGCGATCAACCCCATCAGCATGGATTGAAAGCCGAGCGTGAAAAGCATGGCGCTGACTTGAAATAACGGCGAGCCGGTAACGCTAACAAAAAAGAACAGCCGCCGAAAAAACAGGTAAGCCATCATAATGGTGCTGGCGATCATGAGCGCCCCGCCTGTGCCGCCAAAGAGGTAGATCGGTTTTGAAGAAAACGCCACGAGGAATTTCACGGTGAATAGATCAAGCACAACTTTGGCGGTTCGTTCCAGACCGTACTTGGTCTTGCCGAACCTGCGAGGGTAGTGATTGACCTGCATCTCTGTAATTTTCGCGCCAACAGAACTGGCGTAGACCGGGATAAAACGGTGCATTTCGCCGTATAGACGAAAGCCTTCCAGCACATCGCGGCGATAGGCTTTGAGCGTACAGCCGTAATCATGCAGATGAACGCCGGTAACGCGTGAGATGATCCAGTTTGCGATCATGGAGGGAAAGTTACGGGTAATGGCGTTGTCCTTTCGGCTTTTTCGCCAGCCGCTGACCAAGTCGTAGCCTTCGTCCAGTTTGGCAAGCATCATGGGAATGTCGGCGGGATCATTTTGCATATCGGCATCGAGCAGCACGATGGTTGCGCCCTGGGCGTAATCCAAACCGGCGGCGATGGCAGCGGTTTGCCCAAAGTTACGGCGAAAAGAGATCACGCGGATATGACTGGAATCGGTTTGCGCGTACTTTTGAAGCACAGACAAACTCTTGTCCTGGCTGCCATCATCCACCAGAATCACCTCCCACGCCTGATTGAGCGGCGTCATAACTTTGTAGATGGCTTCAAACAAAAGCGGCAGGTTATCCTGTTCATTGTAGACCGGAACGATTAGTGATAGATTCATTTATTACCTACTCCTGCGGAAAATACGCAAAGAGGATCCTTCCAAACAAGACGTTCCCACGGGGGAACGCGGAAATTCGTCAAATTGATCGGGGGTGAAAAAACCCGCCCAGCCATTGTATCGCTGATCTTCCACAATAAAAAAGTCAGCGGTTGTTTTCCATTCATTATCCATTTCTTCATTCCACAAGCCAAATTTATATAATTCATCGGTAACGCCATTGCTGATGAAAGAATATCCGCCATTAATCTGCGCCGGAAAAATTTTCACATCGGGCAGGTATAAAAGCGGCGCAACCGAAAGTCCGCCATTCCAGTAGACCACGCTTCCTGGGGGAATGGTATCTTGTAAATATTTTCCAATTTGCTCATTTGCCAAAATCACATCAGAGGTGCAATCCTTTGCCGCCGCGCTTCCATGCAAAATGGGAGAGACGAAAAGCCCCAGGATAAGAACGATGGAGACAAAAAACGTCGCAAACTTTATCGGCGCGTCACGCCGCACCCGAAGCCAGATCATATAACCGACGAACAGGGTCAACATCCCCAGCGCAAAACCAAATGCAATGGAAATGTACCACATGGCGGTGTGATGATTTATGTGAAATTTATTCGACAGTAGTTTCTCCCATGTCACAAAACCTGGAAGAATTTTGAAATCACGCATACGCGGCGCAGGCAGGTGCAAAAGCCAGTTCCCCATATCTTCAAATGCAGAAAAACCCACTCCGGCAAAAATAACAAGCAATCCTACAATCAACAGGATTTGCACTGGAAGAGACGGACGCCAATTAAAGGATTTAACCGAAACCGCCAGCAGTAAAATGCCCGCGACATTAAAAAAGGCAATGTAGGGTGTAAAACAAAAAACGCAATAATCCTGTCCAATGGCGGCCATGGCGTGCATGTAAAATAAGCCCCAGAACAACAAAAACAGGAACAAAGCCGCGCGAAAATCTGCGCGTGATTTCCAGTCGCGTAATTTGGGCCAAAGCAATATGGAAATGATACTTCCCACCACAGCCACAAAATGAAAACGAACCGCCTGGAATAGCGAAAGCAGACGCGAGTCAATATAGACTTCAGGCGTCCAAACAATTGTGCCGCCCCCGGAATAAATGGTCTGCGCGGGGAGTTGGATCAGCGGCACCCAATACCATAGTTGAAGGATTTCGGGCCAATACGCAATATGAACCGCCGCCACCACCGCCGCCCCTGAAAACAACAGCCCAAGGGCTTTCCAGCCGTGCTGCCAAAAGGCATATAAAGCCAAAAGCGGCAACACAGGCAGCATATTCTGGCGAACCAACATCATAAGACCCGCGAGAAAACCACCAAGCATCAACTGCCAGAGCGGACGTTTCTCTCCCAAAGAAAGGGCAAGCGACCAGGCCAACATGCAGGCAATTGTGCTTTGAGTGGAGCCCCCGCTGTAAATTTTGATAATCATGGGGCTGGCAGCAAATACCCAGACAGCTCCCGCCGCCAGCCACTTATCACTAATGCGATGCGCGGCAACCCATGTTCCCAGCACGGTCATTGTTCCAAAAAAGACCGCCAGATAGCGCCCCGTGCGTAATCCCTGACCAAAGAAAAGTTGAACATATCCGGGAATCAAGAAAGCAAGGGGAGCCTTGTTTGTCGAAATACCAGGATCAAAAGGATGATATTTACCCGTGGCAAACAAAAATCCTTTTAATAAATAGGCGCCTTCATCAAGATTTGAAACCGTGGTATGGGCAAAAACCATGGCTTGAATAAAATAGACCCCCAGTCCAATCAAAGCCACGGCGTATGCTGTCCATGCTGGCAAACTTCGCTTTTGGGAAACCGCGAAACTACTCATAATCTTTGGGAAACTATTAACCCTTTTTCAGCCGCGCCATGTCTGAATCGACCATCATGGTCACAAGTTCCTTGAAGGATACTGCCGGTTCCCATTTCAAAGCGTTGCGCGCTTTCGATGGATCCGAGATCAGCAAATCCACTTCTGCGGGGCGGTAGAATTTATCATCCTGCACTACATGATCTTTGTAATCCAAATCAACGCGCGCAAAGGCGATCTCGCAAAATTCGCGCACAGCATGGGTTTCGCCGGTGCCGATCACATAATTATCCGGATGATCCTGCTGGAGCATTCGCCACATGGCGTCTACATAATCACCGGCAAAGCCCCAGTCACGCTGAGATTCAAGGTTGCCCAGTCGCAACTCCTTCGCCAGACCCAGTTTGATACGCGCCACTGCATCTGTAATTTTACGAGTCACAAATTCCAAACCGCGCCGCGGGCTTTCGTGATTAAACAGAATGCCTGATGTGGCAAAGATATTAAATGACTCGCGGTAATTAATCGTAATCCAATGACCATACATTTTTGCCACACCGTACGGGCTGCGTGGATAAAACGGCGTGGTCTCTTTTTGCGGAACTTCCATCACTTTGCCAAACATCTCGCTCGAAGATGCCTGATAAAAACGGATCTTCGGGTCAACAAAACGGATGGCTTCCAACAAGCGCGTGACCCCAATGGCGGTTACGTCACCTGTCAAAGCGGGCTGGCTCCACGAAGTAGGCACAAACGACTGCGCCGCCAAATTGTACACTTCGGTTGGTTTGTGTTCTTCAAGCAAAGACAACAAAGACCCCTGATCTTGCAAATCGCCCTGAACAACGGTGATGTCATCCAAGATATGTTTAATGCGCTCGCTGGTTACTGTGCTGGAACGGCGCGCAACACCAATTACGCGGTACCCTTTTTTCAACAGCAACTCAGCAAGATACGAACCGTCCTGGCCTGTAATACCAGTGATTAATGCAGTAGTCATATTCACTCCTTAGTCAAAATTCAGTCGTTGAATTATACACTATGTCAGATGCGATTTTTTCGGTCAAGCCACCAGCCACCGAGGAAGATCACAGCCCATAGTCCGAGGATGATCGCCACCATCGTCTCAAACGGCAATTGCCCGCCAAAATGATAATAGCGGTTGGCATACCATTGCCCGAAGAACAAAAGGAAAATAATTTCCATCGCAACCACGCGCGGCAGCCACGCATTGCGCGTCTCGCGCCACCAAACCCAGACATTGCCCGCAAGGATCGCCTGCCACAAAAACAAAATCGTGCGGTAGCGGGGATTGTCCCATTGATCACCGCCGCCGCGCAGGGAGGTGAACATGATCCAGCCCCAGACCGCAAAACTTAGCCAGATGAAAACCTTGCGCTTCGCATCCGCCCCCTGACCTGATGCCGCCGCGAAGGACAGGATCAACACTGGGAGCAACGCGTACCAACCCACAGCCCGCAGAATGGCGATAATTTTCCAAATGAGCGTCGTCGGCTCGACAATCGCCGCAGGCAGAACAGGCTGCAAAATTCCGTAGACCATCACAAACGGCAGGCGCAGCCATTCGGGCATTTGATCAAAAAGTTTTTGCACCCAGCCCGAACCACGTTCCAGTTGATACACATCCCACTTGACCGCTTCACGCGTGAAATTGTTGATGATGCCAATCGGCGACCCGCCCCCCAAATTCCCCTCACGATCCAATGCCGAGGAAAGGATGAACAACCCCGCGATAAAGACAACCACAATTCCCGCAACCAGCCACCACGAGAACCGTCCGCGCTCGCTGCCGAAATACAGCCACCCCGCAAAGATGACCAGCGTCATCAACGCCGCCACAGGCGAGACAAACAGCATTCCCACAATTCCAAGCGCAAGCCAGAGCAATGATTGATGGCGTTTATCGTTCCAATTTACAAATCCCCACAAGGCAAACGCGCTGAAGGCCAGCAGGTACGGCTCGCGCATGGCAGAGCCGCCCAACAAAATACTTTCAGGGTACAGCGCATACACCCACCCCGAAGCGAGCGCAACCTTAGTCCCCCACTGTTGAGCAACCGCCTTCCATAAAAATGGCAATCCCAATGCCGCCATGAATGCGGAAACCAGCACCAACATCAGCGGACGGTGGGCGTCGGGCGAGAGATAACGATAAATGAACGCGCTGATGGTCAACAAGCCGCCGTATTGATCGTAGGCATAGGTTTGGTTGAAATCGCCAATGATGCTGTCTGAACTGGCCAACTCCCAAGCCTGCGCGTCGCGGCGATGCGCGTCTGTGTAAACAAAGCCCGCCCGATCATCTTCATCGTCAAAGCCGTTGACAGGCAAAGCCATGTACGTGGCAATGCCGCCCGCCAAACGCAAAGCAAACGCGAGGGCAACCATCCACGCGAGCGTTTTTCCGCCGCCCGCCGATTTTGTAGAAAGCGTGAGGAATAAAAAAGCGAGGAGGAACAGGAAAGAAAATCCCAGCCAGCCGATTATCCAATTGCCAGCCTGCAAAGCGGATAACCCCGCCCCAAGCGCAAGGGAAAGCGGCAGAATCCAGAGAAAGTCACGTTGATTGAAGTTCTTCATATCCCCACTTTTACCACGAAGTGATAAAGAACGCAGAGCGAATTGGCGATTGCGAAATCAAGGATTATGGATATAATCCAACTTATAGGTGGTTATATGATTTGTGTGTTACACAGAATTATTTCCGCATATAACATGGTTGCGCCGTGTAATCCCTCACTATCTCACTAAAATTGGAGTTCATCGAATGCCAAAGCAAAATGACGTAACAGCCGAAGGTGAAAGCAAGGAAATTGCGAACACCCTACAAAACAATCTTGCCGAAAAAATGATGGGGATATTTGAATTAGTGGTTTCTGACCGCAGTGGTCATTTTGCCAAACACCCTGACGAAATCCCTGACAAAAAATCTGTTCCATCTATCATCAATTCGTATTCCCTAACCAATGCCGCTATTTCGGGCGGCGCAAGCCTTGTGCCAGGTCCCTGGGGCATGGTTGCCGTTATTCCTGAAATCGCCGCTGTCATCCGCAATCAGTTGGCGATGATTTACGATGTCGGCATGGCGTATGGGAAAAGTAAAGTTTTGACCAAAGAGTTATTGGCAGGTGTATTGATAACGGCAATGGGCGCAAGCGCTGGCGCTCTGCTATTTATGCAGGGTAACAAAGTTTTTGTAAAGCGTGTTGCCTTACGGGTGTTTCAGAAAATTATCGCGATGTTAGCGGGAAAGATTACACATCAAGCCCTAAAATCTGCTATCAGCAAATGGCTTCCTGGTGTTGGTGCGGCGGCGATGGCAATTTGGTCAGACTACTTGACGCGACAAGTTGGCAAAAAAGCCATTGAGATTTTTGAAAAAGAGATTGTTCTTTCGGAAGAAGTTATTGAAGAAATGCCGCTGGAAGCTGAATCCGTATCTGTCCCAACCGCTGCCATTAGCCGTGCG
>JAIFKY010000056.1 GCA_020049345.1 Anaerolinea sp. | reverse complement strand
GCGTGGAGGGCGTTTGCAACTGTTCGGGCAAGGGAAATGCCCTTCGCAGGCATGGCAAAATCGAGGTCGGGGGATGGGCGCGAAAGCAGCAAGTCACGCACGGCGCCGCCGACGAGATAAATCTCCTGATCGGCGGGCAAAACATCCATGATCCGTTTTATCAAAGGGGGAAGTGAAAGCATGAAGATGATCTCTGGTTTTTCTTTGTGACGGCTTTGCTGTGAGGCGTGCAAGGCTTGCTCAGGCGTGTCGCCTTGCGCGATGATCTTTCCGCGCACACGAGCAACCCAGCGTCCTGCGTAGGGTGAATGCTGAGATAATCCGTCAGTCATTTCAATTGCAAATTAAGCGGATGGTTTGTATTTATCCAAATCCACTACGCCGACAAAAGTCAGGTTGCGGTGGTATTCGTCGAGGTCGAGTCCGTAGCCGAAGACAAATTTATTGGGGATGGAAAATCCGAGGTAGTGAATGGGGACTTCTGCCTCGCGGCGTTCGGGTTTATCCAACAAGGCGCAAACTTTGAGCGATTTGGGGTTGCGGGTCTTGAGCATGTTCAGCACAGAAGCAATCGTATGTCCGCTGTCGATAATATCCTCAACCAAAAGCACGTTCTTGCCGCGGATGTCGGTTTGCAGGTCAAGGGTGACACGCGCCGATCCGGTTGATTCGCGCGCGCCGACGCCATAGGATGAAACCGCCATGAAATCCATCATATGCGGCGCGGTGATGCTGCGGCTGAGATCAACCATGAACGGCACGCCTCCGCGCAAAATGCAGATCAGCAACAAGTCGCCTTCAGGATAATCCTGGCTGATTTGCGCGCCAAGTTCTTTCACACGGGCTTGCAAGGTTTCTGAATCAATTAAAATTTCAGCGAGTACATCTTTGTAGTTTTGCATGTGTTTGGCTCCTCAGTTTATTGGGTATGTGGTGGTTTTACCGACTACATAACTATCCAACCGCCGCACAACTATCTTGGCACTTCATGGTGCAGTCGGCAACGCGCTTCATATAATTCAGAAGCGCCGACAATCACAATTGGATCGTCATAACGGGCGGGACTTCCGTTTACCAGTCTTTGCGTGCGCGAAGCATCATCGCCGCAAACCATGCAAATGGCATGAAGTTTTGCCACATCCTCTGCCTCAGACATCAGGGCGGGCATGGATCCAAAAGGTTCGCCGCGAAAATCCGTATCCAAACCTGCAACGAGCACACGCACGCCGCGCGCCGCCAATTCCTGGGCAACGGTTACCACTTCAGCATCAAAAAATTGAGCCTCATCAATCCCCACCACCGTTGTGTTTTTATCAATCTTTGCGCGAATTTCTGCGGCTTTTTCAACCGGAATCGCGTCAAACGTTGAGCCTGCGTGAGAGGCCACCTTCTCAACTGCGTAACGAATATCAATGGCTGGTTTGAACACCTGCACATTCTGTTTTGCGATGGTCGCGCGGATTAGGCGGCGGATCAACTCGTCAGTCTTACCGCTGAACATCGAACCACAAATAACTTCAATCGAACCGTGTGTATGACGCATGGAATCTCCCAAAAAATATAAAAACAGGCAGACGCTTTCGCATCTGCCTGTCTAGTTTACCTGAGAAATCTTTACCTGAATATACTTACTCGCCCGCTTCGGCTGCAGGGGTTTCAGCGGCGTCAGATGACTCTGCTGCAACTTTGGGAGCCTTGGGCGGTTTGGGAGCATCGGGCACTTCGGGAACTTCAAAGCCCAACGCGCGCAATTTCTTCTTGGCGGCAGTCAGAGAAGATTGTCCAAAACCAGCGACTTCCAACATGGCGGCGTTGCCTTCGCCAAGTTTCGCAAGGATTTGTCCAATGCTTAAAATGCCAGCCTTCTTCAGCGCATCGGTTGCACGGGGAGTGAGTTCAAGATCGTCAATGGAGCGATCGGGAGAAGTGGCTGATTCTTCCTTGACCTTCTGCTGTTCCACATAAGTCTGGCGGGCAGAGAGTTTCTTGTAGAAGCGATCCACCTGACCTTCGATATCCATAATACGGGCAGATTCACCAGTAAAGAACGGGTGACAATTGGAGCATACGTCAATTCGCAATTCCTTCTTTGTGGAAGTGGTCACCCACGTTTTACCACAGGAAGCGCAAGTAACTGGCGCATCATAAACTTTGGGATGGATTTCTGCTTTCATGTTAAGCTGCCTCAGCAGGGACGATATTTACGCGCTTGCGTCCATGCACTACATCGAACATCACAACCCCATCTGCAATTGCAAATAAGGTATCGTCTTTACCAACCAATACATTAAGGCCTGGCTTGATCTTGGTGCCGCGTTGGCGAACAAGAATATTACCAGAAAGTACAAATTGACCGGCGTAACGCTTTACACCCAAACGTTGGGAGTTACTGTCACGACCGTTGCGGGTTGATCCGCCACCTGTTTTATGCGCCATTTCTACCTCTCACTTTACTTCTTGTCAGTCTTCTTGGTTGTTGCGGATTTCTTTACCGCATCCTTCGTCGAAGCCTTTTTCTGCTTCTCAACCTTGGGTTCTTCCGCCGCCTCGACATTTTCAACTACAACGACGGACTCTTCAACCTTGCGTTCTTCGCCAGACTTGCCAATGAAATTGATCATCAAACGTGTATAGAAATGGCGATGACCACCCTTCACACGGATGCGTTTCTTGGGACGATATTTGAAGGAGATAACCTTGGGGCCTTTTACATGAGCCACCACTGTGGCAGAGACGATAATCTCACTCACTGTGGGTGTGCCGACCATTGTAACGTCTTCGTCTGCAACAAGCAGAACACGTTCAAAGTCAAACTTTTTTCCTACTTCAAAGGCGAGGCGATCCACATCAATGGTGGAGCCTTCGACGGCGCGGTACTGCTTGCCGCCACTTTCAACGATTGCAATTCTCATTATTTTCTCCAGTCATCACTTCGCCGCACGCCCTGCGGAGAACTTACACTCTACGCCGAACTGCGGGGAAGCTGGGTTATTTAGCGGACGGTATTATACATGCGGGGAGGCACACCCGTCAATGATTTTAACAAGCCGACTTGGCGTAAGGACTGCGATTTACTTCGGAAGCATGCCTGTGAGGGTTTTCGTCACGGTTTTTAGTTGATCGGCATGTCCCTTGATCTTGTTCACATCGCCGGTGTTGAGTCCAGAGCGTACGTCTGTAATTGTCTTGGATGTGGCTGCTTCATTATCAATAATCTTCTGGGTAATGCTTTCAAGGTTAACGAGCAGATCCATTGCATTCTTGGGGACGATGGGCAGGTTCTTGAGAATGGGAAGCAAGACATCCAAAATTTGATTTGCCGTGCGGGCATATTTCACTGTGAGGGTATGAAGCGAACCAATGGAACTGGTAAGTTCAATTGCAATCTCCTGAATCGAGTCGATCATTTCCTTGTTCTGGTCAATGATCTTGGTAATATCTGTGATCGAGTCTGTCAATTTGTCTGAAAATTTGACAAAGGAAACTGTTTTTGCAGGCGCAGCGCCGCCAGTGGGTTTAATCGGTGTGGGCATGGGGAAATCTCCTGTGAAAATAAGTTTGGGATTTTACCTTGCAGCGCAAGGCAAATATGTGACAACTATACAACACTTCATTTCCAAAAACAACCTTATTGGCAATTTCACAATAATTCTCAATAAAGAAAAAACTCGCATTGCACCATCCCTGCGAGAGTGCTATAATGCTGTCACTTCCCCTGAATTTTGACAACACACTTTTATATACTCCACCCATGAAAATTATTGCGTGTGGAGAGCATAACGAGAACCTTGACCGAAACCCCTGATTCACCCACAACTTCCTAAGGAAATTTGCCAGCCCATAGATTTATGGCACGCTGGTTTTTTGCATTTCTATTCCAAATCCCTCAAGAGAAAACACAACATGAAAATACTCGAACTAGAGAACGAGCCGCTATCAAAACTGCGCGGCATGGCAAAAACCCTCAATATTCCAGGCTACAACCGCATGAAGAAGGAATCGCTCGCGATGATGATCCGCGAAGCAGAGGCTCAAAAAGAGGGCATTGAACTGCGCGGCGGCATTCTGGAAATTATGAGCGAAGGGATTGGCTTTCTGCGGGCAACCAATTACCGCATCAGCGACCAGGACGTTTATGTTTCGCAGGCGCAATTGAGAAAATATGATCTACGCGCCGGGGATTTGGTCATTGGGCAAGTCCGCCCGCCGCGTGAAAGTGAAAGACATTTTGGGTTACTCAAAGTAGAATCCATTAACGGGTTGGAACCAGAGACAGGCAATACACGCAGGGTCGTTTTTGAAAACCTGACTCCCATTTTTCCAGAAGTACGTTTCGACCTTGAAATTGAACACGACACCCTCGCCCCTCGCCTGATTAATTTGATAGCGCCCATCGGACGAGGCCAGCGCGGATTGATCGTTTCACCTCCCAAGGCGGGCAAAACCACAATCCTCAAGCAAATTGCCAATTCCATTTCAACCAAATATCCTGACGTTCACTTGATTATTGCGTTAATCGGCGAACGCCCTGAAGAAGTAACAGACATGGATCGCTCGGTGGATGCAGAAGTAGTCGCCTCAACCTTTGACGAACCCGTTACCGCCCATGTACGCACGGCTGAGCTTGCCTTAGAACGCGCTAAGAGATTGGTTGAGATCGGTCGTCACGTGGTAATCTTGGTGGATTCAATTACACGCCTTGCGCGCGCATACAACCTGGTAGTCAACCCATCAGGACGCACACTCTCCGGCGGTATGGACCCCTCCGCGCTATACCCGCCCAAGCGTTTCTTTGGTGCGGCGCGCAACGTGGAAGATGGCGGATCGCTAACCATCATCGCCACCTGTCTTGTAGATACCGGCTCACGCCTTGATGATGTAGTGTACGAAGAATTCAAAGGCACCGGCAACATGGAATTAATTCTTTCACGCAAACTTCAGGAACGCCGCATCTTCCCCGCAGTAGATATCGAACGCTCGTCCACACGCCGCGAAGACCTGTTGCTTGGACCTGATCTACTCCAGCGCGTTTGGCTGATGCGCCGCATGTTCATTCAGATGATTTCTCCCCCGCCCCAGGGCGCAGGCATGGATAATTCTGTAGCCACTGAAGCCATTATTACACGCATGGAACGCGCAAAAAACAACATTGAGTTCCTTGAGAATTTGACAAAGGATGCGTAACGCAAACTGATAATTTGCGCCACCATTAAAGAATGAAAAACTTTTTAGAGAAAATTCGATCTTTCTTTGCCGCGCTTGGCGCAAGGTTTAAACGCAAGCCAAAGGACATCCCTGCAACCAGCGAGCCAATTACCACACCGCGCGCGTCAGCCACAAAGCGCAAGGTGGATCGTTTTTCGGTTATTAGTTGGATCGTGACTATTTTGGTTGTGGTTTCATTATTAGGCGCCACCATTTTGTACAAGAACTCGCGCCCTGTAACAACCCACACCCCTGCGCCGCAACCAACCAATTCTGTCGCAGAAGAAACGTCAGACGCCACCCAACCCCAGGTTGGCACACCAGTTGTCAGCGCAGATGGCAGCGGAATTTCATCCATTGCCCGTAAATTGCAGTTGATCACCAATATCCCCGAAAGACCCAGATACGAATCCATTACTTATCGCGTTACGCGCGGCGATGCCATGCTTGCCATTGCAGAAAGTTATAAACTTAAATCAGAGACAATTCTGTACGTCAACGATCAACTGGAAGATAACCCACACAACCTTAAGCCTGGCGTAGAGTTAATCATTCCGCCGGTGGATGGTTTGTACTACACCTGGAAAGACGGCGATACATTTGACACGATTGCGGAAAAATTTGGCACGACCGCAGATGAAATTATCAACTTTCCAGGCAATAAAGTTGATCTAACAGAGCCCAAAATAGATGTCGGCGCAACAGTGATGATCCCCGGCGGCTCACGTGAATTGAAGAATACGTTGATTCCAACTTCCGGCGGAGGCAGCAGCGGCTCAAATGCCTGCGGCGGAGGACCTGTGGCAGGCGGGTTTGGATGGCCGGCAGGCTCGCATAATATCTCTGGTAATGGGTATGGACCTGGCCATCTTGCGCTTGATATTCAAGCCAACGAAGGCGAACCCATATATGCGGCAGGCGCTGGCGTAGTAACCATGGCACAAGGCGGTTGGAATTATGGCTATGGTAACGTGGTGCAAATTGATCATGGCAACGGTTATGTGACGGTCTATGCCCACTTAAGCGTAATCAACGTTGGCGTGTGTACGGCTGTTGGTCAGGGTGCAATCATTGGCGCGGCGGGTAACACCGGAAACTCATTCGGCGCGCATTTGCATTTTGAAGTGCGCAGCGGCGGCTCAAGCGTAAATCCGTACAGCGTTGTTCAATAAAAAAGCAAACCCTAAAGGTTTTGGAAACCCTTAGGGTTTTAATTTATTATGAACGAAGACTCCCTCAAAAAAAAACTGGCTAAATTAAATATCGGCGGCTTGCGTTATTTTGATTCAATTGGATCAACCAACGATGAAGCGCTGACATGGGCGGCCGCAGGCGCGCATGATTTTTCGATTGTGATTGCAGATGAACAAACGCAAGGACGCGGCCGACTCGACCGAAAATGGTTCACCCCAAAAGGCAGTGGACTAGCCTTCAGCCTGATCCTGCGCCCCCCCGCAAGCCTGCTTCCGCATCTTTCACGCAGCGTTGGGCTGGCTGCACTTTCAATAGCAGAATCCTGCGCCGGGCTTGGTCTCGATCCACGCATTAAATGGCCGAATGATATTTTATTGAACGACAAAAAAACAGCAGGAATTTTGATCGAAAATATCTGGACGGGCGACTCTGTTGATGCGCTTGTAATTGGCATGGGAATTAACGTTTATAAAACATCTGTGCCACCCGCCGAGTTATTGCAATTCCCGGCCACCAGCCTTGAAGACGCTCTCGGAAAGGAGCCGCCTGCGCGTGAAGAACTACTTTTTGGTATTTTGAGTGCATTCATTCACTGGCGCGAGCGCATGGCAACAGACGAGTTGATCCATGCCTGGGAGGAGATTCTTGCCTTTCGCGGCGATCAGGTTCAGGTACAGGCAGGCGGCGAGTCTCAAATCAGCGGCGAGTTGCTTGGGATCGAGTCAGATGGAAGTTTGCGCCTGCGCGACGCATATAACAAATCCGTAATAATCCGCTTTGGCGATGTCAGCCTGAGAGCAAGTGCGTGATATACTTTTATTGTTGTCTCATAAATTTTTCAAATAGAGGTAACCATGTTTGATAATCTCCGTGAAGATGCCGCATCTGGACCATATTATGAAGAAGAAGCTAAATTTCAGCCCGTCGTAGAGACAGAGGATTCAGCCTCTATTTTTGGCGCGCCAAGTTCAAGACGTATTTTAGGCATGACTGGCGTTCAGCGATTTGTCATTGCCTTTATGTTCTTTCTGGCAGTGTGTCTCATTGGCGGAATGGCTTTGTTTGTAACAGGCAAGATCGGGTTCTAAAACCTGCGCTCCATAAACTAAAGCAAAACGGACGCGGCTGTTAGCCGCGTCCGTTTTGCTTTACACCAATTTTGGCTGTGCTTCTTCAGGCTCTGCGTTCTCGCTCAATTCCGCGCCCACCTTCTTCAAGTCTTCTGCAGAAGTTCGGGCAACGGAGGCAACACTGTCCCCTTCATTCGGCTTGATGAGATGCACGCCCTTTGTGGCACGCCCCGATTGCTTGACATCCTTGACCTTCATGCGTAATGTAACGCCGTTGGAGGTCATAATGGTCAGGTCATCAGCCATTTGCACCACGCGCGCGGCTGCAATCTTGCCAACTTCCTTCAAGGCTTTTTGGTTAATGGTGAAGTTACCTTTTGTTGCGCGTCCCTTTGCCGTGTATTCGTTGAGCGGGGTTTGTTTTCCAAAACCTTTGGTCGTTACAATTAACAAAGCGCCGTCTTTTTCCACCACATCCATGCTGGTGACAGAGTCATCTTTTGCCAGACGAATGCCCTGCACGCCCGCAGCCTGTCGTCCCATTGCGCGGACACTGGTTTCGCTAAAACGCAGGGCTTGCCCGTTTTCGGTGACGATGATGATCTCATCTTTGCCTGAGGTCAAACGCGCCCAACCCAACTTGTCGCCCTCTTCCAACGACATGGCGATCAAGCCCGAGGGGCGCACAGATGCGAATTCTTCCATCGTGACGCGCTTGATCTTGCCGCGCGCGGTCATCAACATACAGAAACTACGCGGGGAGAAATCTCCCACTGCCATTGCCGCTGTCACTTTTTCATTGGGTTCGAGTGACAAAACATTGACCAGTGGAATTCCCTTTGTGGCGCGGTCTGAATCGGGAATTTGGTAAATTTTTTCTGAATAGACTTTGCCTTTATCTGAGAAGAACAACATGGTGTTCAAACTGCGCGCTGGGATGAGCATGACGACTTCGTCTTCGTCTTTGGTGGTATGCCCCATCACCCCGCGCCCACCGCGACTCTGTGATTTGAATGCGGTTGCGGCCATGCGCTTGATATATCCGCGCTCGGTAAGGCTGATCAAAACGGCTTCGTCTGCAACCAGGTCTTCTTCGTGAATATCCTCTTTGGCTTCCGCTGAAATCTGCGTGCGGCGGTCATCTCCAAATTTTTCGGTGAGTTCATTTAAATCCGATTGAATGAGCGCGAGTATTTTCTTTGGGTGCGCGAGCAGGTCTTCAAGATGCTCAATAATTCCACGCACCTGTTTGTGCTCTTCTTCGATCTTCCAACGTTCGAGTGCGGCAAGCCTGCGTAATTGCATATCCAAAATTGCCTGCGCCTGTAACTCGCTCAACTTAAAACGCTTCATCAAGTTGGTCTTGGCGGCATCTGCGTCTTCGGCTTCGCGGATGGTTTTGATGACGGCTTCAATATTGTTAAGCGCAATCAAATAACCGTCGAGAATATGCAGCCGCGCCTGCGCTTTGGCAAGTTCAAATTTAGAGCGACGGGTAATCACCACCTGGCGATGCTCAATGAAAATTTGCAACATGCGTTTGAGCGTCAGGGTGCGCGGTTCGCCATCTACCAACGAGAGCATTTGCACGCCAAATGTGGATTGTAAAGCCGTGTATTTGTAAAGTTGATTAAGGACTTTCTTCGGCTGGGCGGCGCGCTTCAACTCGATGATGATGCTCATGCCGCGCTGGTCTGATTCGTCGCGCAAGTCTGAGATTTGATCGATCTTATCGTCACGAACCAATTCTGCAATACGTTCAATCAAAGTGGATTTGTTGACCTGGTATGGAATTTCAGTAATGTTGATCTGATAACGTCCCGGCTTGCTCTCTTCGATGTGGGCAATGCCGCGCATGACGATTCTTCCGCGTCCTGTGCTGTATGCGGAGTGAATCCCTTCCGTCCCGACAATCATGCCGCCGGTTGGAAAATCGGGTCCGAGCACGAATTTCATCAAGTCGTCAACGGTTACCTCATCAATGGTATCGTAATGGTCGATTAAGTAATTAATCGCACCAACCAACTCGCGCATATTTTGCGGCGGGATGTTGGTTGCCATGCCGACAGCGATACCCGATGAACCATTCAATAAAAGATTCGGCAAACGCGCAGGAAGGACAAGCGGCTCTTGCAATGAATCGTCGAAGTTGGGACCAAAATCTACAGTATCTTTTTCGAGGTCAGCCAGCATTTCCTCAGCCATTTTTTGCAGGCGAGCCTCGGTATAACGCATGGCGGCGGGCGAGTCACCGTCCACTGATCCAAAGTTACCCTGTCCATCAACGAGCAAGTAGCGCATGGAAAAATCCTGCGCCATGCGCGCCATTGATTCGTAGACCGCCGAATCGCCATGCGGATGGTACTTGCCCAGCACTTCACCCACGATACGAGCAGACTTTTTATAAGCCGTGTTTGAACGCATACCCAGTTCATGCATGGCGAACAAAATACGCCTGTGAACGGGCTTCAACCCGTCGCGGGCGTCTGGTAAGGCGCGCGCCACGATCACACTCATGGCGTAATCAAGATACGCGGTACGCATCTGTGAATCAATATCAACGGACTGGATGTTGCCTGTGTTTGCGGGTACTATATCTTCTTCAGCCATAAAATATCCTTAAATGGTAAAAAATGCGTCAAAGTGACATAAAAAGACACGAAGATGGGGAGAAACTTCGTGTCCGCATTAGATGAAGGAAACGCTTTTTATTAGTGCAATTATACCACCCCCAATCAAATTTTATAAAATCACAAGGACGTCCAACAACTTCTCGAAACATATATTCCGCTATTCAGGCACAAAAAATAGACCCGCGTTATGCGGGTCTATTTTTTGTGCCGAAGGAGGGATTTGAACCCTCATGAACGTAAGTTCACTACGCCCTGAACGTAGCGCGTCTGCCAATTCCGCCACTCCGGCTGGTGGGTGCGAGTTGTATTTTATCTCAAACGCTTGTTTTGTCAAATGCGCGGACTATTAAGAAAAGCGCCTAAAAGAATGGACGAGAAAATAGACCTCTTGCATAAGTAGTTGTAGGGCGGGTTTTCAACCCGCCATTCATCAAATTTCAAAGAGCGTCAGGCTAAAAGCCTGACCTACGATTGGCTTATGCAAGATGCCAAATATTTCACCACAAAGACTTTTTAGAGGTTTTACTCAGTGACCTCTGCGGGGAACATTTTTTCTTTTTTTTCGTCTTCGATACACACCTTGCAAAATTGTATTGCCGACTCATTACAGTACTGTTAGGGGATGTATCTTTTTGCCTCGAAAGTCGTTATAGTATCTATCATAGAGAAAGGAGTTGCACATGTTATTCATACTTGCAGTAGTGGTCGTTTTGGCATTACTTGCCCTGGCTGGCGCCGATCTATTCGTCGCCCAGTACAACCCGGATGAACTTAGCAACATGGGAGTCCAGGAAGAATGATGGATGACCACCCCATCCCCTAGCCCGACGCGAATCCGAAAGACGCGCCGGGCTTTTTTATATCAAAATTTCACGACGATGCATAACTTCGGTTATTTAATTCCAAGTAATATGTTGATCTGTGGGCGATTAAATCCAACGACGACCTTCCCGCCAATATCAATTACCGGCACGCCCATTTGACCTGAGCGGCGCACCATATCTCGCGCAGCAGTCTGATCTCGGCTAACGTCAACATCGGTGAACTTAATGCCCTTTTCGCGGAAATAACTTTTCGCCATGTTGCAATAGGAACAGGTCGGCGTGCTGAATACGACTACTTTAGGTTGATTTTTTTCGTCTGACATCTCAATACCTCCAAAAATTTGATTTAATGAGTAGATGCAAACGACAAAAATATGTTACATAAACCAGCATTAACATTGTGTATAATTCAACTAATCGCACCTCCCTACCGAGCGGTTGGTTGAATAGTTTTAAGATATAATGCAATTATTCGAACAAAAAATAAAAACTCATGGACTACACCCTCGATCAACCGACCAACAAACCGGAGTTTTTTGCATGAAAATAGAAAACTTGAATGGTAAGGATAGGTAACCCCATGGATCTTGTGGCGATTTACACACGTATTGAAAAAAAAATCGAAGTCAACGCTGGAGTGATTGTTCTGGAGAACCCAAACGGATTTCCACGCAACGACACCAACCTGTACCTGATCAGCCAGCGTGGAGAGATTCTTTGGAAGGCTGAAAAACCCGAACCAGGCACCTCTTTTTCGCGCGTCAAATTGAATGAAGACGGCGATACTTTTTCAGCCTACACACTGGGTGGACATGCCTGTGAGCTTGAGTTGCGAACAGGGAAATTAATCAGTTTTACACGGATTCAATAAGTGAATTTTTCAAATTTCGACAAACCTCCCTTCGGATTTGTGTTCGCCTTCCTACTATTTAGTTTGCTTTTCCTCTCGAACACCTACAAACTGTGGTTCAAAACGGACTCGTACTACCAGGATATTTACAACAGCCTCACCAACGAGAAAACCCCTTACCCATTCAAGAATTTCTTTTTGAGACGGCTGGAAAACCGCAAACGCTGGGAAGTGGAACAAAAATTTTTTAGTCTAATCGGTTTTTTGGCGGTAATTGGCGCGGATGTTTTAGTGGTAATGACTTTCATGTTTGGCAGATAAATACTTTCACCACAAAGTACACGAAGTGTCAGAAGAAAAAAACTTGGCGTCGCTTTATGGTGGAAAACGAATTCAAATCAAGGAGAAGCATCTTGAAAATCATCGCATGTATCAAGCAAGTACCTGACTCGGAAGCGAAAGTAAGAGCCGAGGATGGGAAGGTAACGTGGGGGGACGCGCCGTTGGTCATCAACCCGTTCGACGAGTATGCGGTCGAAGGCGCGCTTCAGCAAAGAGAGGCTCTGGGCGGCACAGTGACTGCGCTATGCATTGGTCCCGAATCAGCCAAAGATGCACTCAAACACGCGCTTGCAATGGGCGCAGATGACGCGGTGCTTGTCTCAGACGCTGCGCTTGCCGAATTAGACACCGTAGGTGCGGCGCGCGTGCTGGCGGCGGCTATCAACAAAATCGGCGGCGCAGACATGGTGATGTTTGGCCGCCAAACGCTCGACAACGGCGCAGGGCTAACCCCCGCGCAAACCGCCCGCGTTCTCGGGTGGCCAATGCTTGGATTGGCTGGCAGTATCAAAGTTGAGGCGGGAAGCGTGACCGTTGATCGCATTATCGAAGAAGGCAGGCAAACTGTCAGCGCGAAAATGCCCGCCGTGCTCAGTCTCGTCCAAAGTATCGGCGAACCGCGCTACCCATCCTTCATGGGCATCCGCAAAGCGTCGAAGGCAACCATTCCGGTTTGGTCGCTGGCTGAAATCGGCGCCACCGTAGCCGCGCCCGTCGTCACCCGCACCGAGTTGATGAACCCACCCGTCCAGGAAAGAACCGTCGAGATGATCACAGGCGAAAGCGCAGCCGAGATCGCCGACAAACTCGCCGACAAAATTCTCGCGGAGAAAGTGCTATGAAAACTTTTGTTTACATTGACCATTTCAAAGGTGAGGTTCAGCCTGCTTCGTGGGAAGCAATTGGACTCGCAAAAAGTTTCGGAACAGCCGTGGCATTGGTTTTTGGCACAGGCACAGATGAAGTTACAAAAGCCGCGTTTGAATATGGAGCCGACGAAGTGATCGTGGTGGATGATGCCGCGCTGGAAGATTATCGCGCTGAACCGTATGCCTCCACCCTTTCGGCGCTCGCATCTTCATCCACCCCCGACCTGATCCTGTTCCCGACGACTGCCCGCACCCGTGAGTTAGCCGCCATGTCTGCGGTGGATTTATCAACGGGCGTGTTGACCGATGCCTCAAAATTTGAAATGAACGGCGAGCAGTTGGTTGCCACCCGCCCCATTTACGAAGGCAAAGTTTTAGAGAAAACCGTTTGCTCGGGCAAGCCTGTCATGGCAACCATCCCTGCGCGCGCCTTCCCGAAGCCTGAACGCGTGGCTGGCAAAACTGGCACGCTAACCAAAGGCGAAGCCAACCCACAGGGGGCCGACGCGCTGACCACCGTGCAAGGCTACTCCGCCTCTGAAAGCGCAGTCAACATCGGCGACGCGGCGGTCATCGTCTCTGGCGGGCGCGGCGTTTCGAACAACCCATCTCTCGGCTTGGACGAAGCCGCCACCGCCCAAAAAGGCTTTGAAATGCTCGGTGAACTTGCCACACTGCTTGGCGGCGCAGTCGGCGCATCTCGCGCGGCGGTAGATGGCGGATACATCACCTATGCCCATCAAGTTGGGCAAACGGGCAAAGTAGTAGCCCCTGACCTGTACATCGCCTGCGGCATCTCTGGCGCAATTCAACACCTTGTCGGCATGAGAAACTCAAAAGTCATCGTAGCCATCAACAAGGATGCCGATGCGCCCGTATTCAGCCAGGCACGCTATGGCGTGGTCGGCGACTTGTTCGCGATTGTTCCCGCCTTGACTGAGGCGATGCGGAAGAAGATGGGGAAGTAGGTTGGTAATTGGTAAATAGTAACTTGAAGACCTTCGAGTTGAATGTCTCGGAGGTCTTTTTGTTTTTTCACTCCCCAAACCCAGCAGGCGGAATGCCCAGAGCCTGAATTAATCTCGCCCAGTAGTTGACCTGCGCCGCCGTGCTGGCGAGAATTACAAATTCGCGCTCGGTAAAAGCAGATTTGACCCGCTCGACTAAATTGGGTTGAAATTTCAGCGGCGTCTGTGAGATGACGCGGGCGTAGGCAATTGCCAATTTCTCGCGTTCAGAAAAGGTGCTTACCTGCTCGAAATCACCGCGCAGAGATTCGGATTCCTCGTCTGTAATTCCTACGTCACGATACTCATAAGAATTCATATCCACGCAAAAGGGACACGCCACCGCATGTGATGCGGTCATACGAATCAGTTTGAGCATACGCTGATTCATTTCCCCATCTTCGTGCGCGACCAAAGCCTCCATCACGCCTGATCCAATGGCGGCTTTGGGATACCAGGCTAAAATCCGCGCGGGGAGCATGGTCTTGCCAGTAATGCGTTCTGAGATCAAAATGCCAAGTTTGAGAAAAAGCGGGATACGTTTTGGTTGTTTAATGAATGCCTGCATATCATCCTCCACATTGATTGTACTAAATTATGAACATGTCGCTGCGAGGCGCTCTTGTTTTCTGCCGAAACGGTCTCCTAACAACATGAGATTGCTCACCTGCACTGGCGTGCGGCGCAAGTGTCGTCGGAAAAAACAAGACCCCTCCTCGCAATGACATATTATCTTTCTTGACATCCCTCCCTGCGAGGGTATAATTTCGCAACTAGAAAGGCTAGCGCAAAGACAAGTAATCATGCAACTGTTCAGAGAGTCGTCGGGTAGTGCGAGACGACCAGCCAGATGATGAAATCCCCTTCGCCAATGTTATTCTCGCAGGGGTGTAACGCAAGATACATCTTGCGTCACCGTAAGAGAATCGGGTTGCGCCCGTTATAAAAGCAGGTGGCACCACGAGACGCCCCTCGTCCTGCAATGGACTGGGGCGTATTCTATTAAATGCACTTGGAGGTGCAACATGTTGGATATAAATCTTATTCGCGAAACACCTGATGTCGTCCGCAAGGCGTTGAAAGACCGCCAAATGGAAACGTCTGCTGTGGACTCGATTCTACAGTTGGACGAAAAGCGCCGCACACTTCTCGGTCAAGTAGAGGTACTTAAAGCAGAACGGAACACGGTCTCAAAAGAGATCGGGCAAATGAAAGAGGCAACAGCCCGACAGTCGAAGATTGAAGCGATGCGCGTGGTCGGCGACAAGATCGCAGACTTCGACAAACAAGTGGCTGAAGTCGAAACTGAATTAAACTCGCTCACCGCCTCACTTCCAAACATCCTCGATGCGCGGGTTCCATACGGTGTGGATGAAAGCGAGAATCTGGTCATCCGCACAATTGGCGATCCGCGCAAATTTGAATTTGCGCCCAAGCCGCACTGGGATTTGGGACCCGCCCTTGGCATCCTCGACTTTGAACGCGGCACAAAATTAACGGGGTCGCGCTTTTACGTTTTACAAGCCGCAGGCGCGCGCCTGCAACGCGCCCTCATCGCGTGGATGCTTGACCTGCACATCCGCCAGGGTTATGAGGAAAAATACCTGCCGTTCATGGTGAAAAGCGCGGTGGTTTATGGCGCGGGACAACTGCCCAAGTTCGCAGACAATTTATACAAAGACCACGAAGAAGATTATTACTTTGTGCCAACCGCCGAAGTTCCATTAACCGGCTTGCACATGGACGAGATTTTGGAAGAGGCAACCCTGCCGAGGTTGTACACCGCCTACACCCCCTGCTTCCGCCGCGAGAAGATGAGCGCCGGACGCGATGTGCGCGGCATCAAGCGCGGGCATCAATTCGACAAGGTGGAAATGTACATGTATTGCAAGCCCGAGGAATCAGAAGGCTTGCTGAAAAAGATGGTGAAAGACGCAGAGGAAACCTGCGCCCTGCTCGGTATTCCCTACCGCGTCAAACAGTTGTGCAGCGGAGATGTCGGCTTTGGATCATCGATGACCTACGATCTCGAAGTATGGGCGCCAGGCTGTGACGAATGGCTGGAAGTTTCATCCGTTTCAAACGTCACCGATTTTCAGGCGCGCCGCGCGAATATCAAATATCGCCCAACAGATGGCGGCAAGGCAAAATTCGTGCATACGCTGAACGGTTCAGGCTTGGGGATGCCGCGCACGCTGATCGCGGTCATGGAAAATTATCAACAAGCCGACGGCTCAATTGTGATCCCCGAAGTTTTGCGCCCGTGGATGGGCGGAATTGATGTGATCAAGTAAAGCATAAGGTGGCGGTCACTTTAGAAGTGACTGCCACCTTATAACGAGGCATCCATGACCGACCCCGAATTTTGGAAACTGTATTTTGAAACACTTCTGGAAATCTTGACCTTCCTTGCCCTGTTGGCGGGTTTGTTTGGATTGGTCATTCCCGTCTTCCCCGGTCTAACCGTGATGTGGATCGGAACGCTGATCTACGCCATCATTCAGGCAATTGCCGGAAACATGACCTGGGGCGGCTGGTTGATCTTCGTCGTCATTACGCTCTTGATGATTGGCGGCAATGTCGTAGACAACATCATCATCGCCAAACACATGCTCGACAAGAATATTCCCTGGAGTTCGATCATCATTTCGTTCGCGGCGGGAATTATCTTCAGCCTGTTTCTCACCCCGCTGGCGGGCATGGTTGCTTCGCCGGTTGGCTTATTCCTCGCTGAGTGGCGGCGGATCAAAGACAAACAAGCCGCATTCGACAACACCAAGGCATGGATGACGGGCTGGGGCTGGTCATTTTTGGCAAGGTTCGGGATCGGGATCGGAATGATTTTGTTTTGGTGTTTATGGGCTTGGTTGAAATAGACCGCTTGCGAAAGTCCATTTTTGACCACAAAGGCACAAAGTCTCGAAGACTCAAAGAAAAAAACTTAGTGACCTAGTGCCTTGGTGACTTTGTGGTTTTCAACGCTTTACTTATGCAAAAGGTCGAATAAATCAAAAAGGAGTTTCAAAATGGAACAAGTCACAGGAGTTCTTTCGATTATTGGGTACGTGATTCGCGCACTGGGCTTTATTGTCCTGGGATTTAGCGTTGGGCGTTTTACAATGGATGCCTACAAAAAAGCCGTCTGGCAGGTTCAGGTTGCGCTGGCGCTTGGTTTCTTTGGACTGCTGGTTGGTCTGACAAATTACTCCAGCGCGGGTTCAATGGGCATGTTCGCTCTCGGAGCAGGCGTGGCAATGATTCTTTCTGGCATGGCAAAGAAAGAAGAAGATACAGAAAAATAAAAATACGACAAGATTAAAACAAAAAGGGTTTGGCTTTTCATCGCCAAACCCTTTTTGTTTGCATGTATCCCCAATTAAAATACAGCGGGCTTGCTCAACATCGCTGTTAACAACTTCACCGAATTCTTCAAATCGTTGATATCCACCATTTCTGAAGCGGAGTGGACATAACGGCAGGGAATGGACAGCGCGCCCGTCATCACACCGGCACGGGAAATTTGAATTTCACGGGCGTCGGTACTGCCGATCAAAAGCACTTCGCGTTGATATGGAATTTTTGCCTTCTCTGCCGCTTTAATCATCCAATCCACTACACGCGGATCGGATATCATGCCCACGTCGCGGAATTTTACGCACGGTCCCTTGCCAAGTTCCATGACCATTTTCAAAGATGCGGGGGTATCGCCTGTGGGGGTCACATCCACTGCGATTCCAATTTCAGGGTCAATCCCAAAAGCCGCCGTGCCTGCGCCACGCGTACCGACTTCCTCCTGCGTGGTGAACACAAAATACAAATCATTCGGCGTGGATTTGATCGCGCGCAGAGTCTCAATCAGCGTCACCACACCCGCGCGGTCATCCAGCGATTTGGCAACCAGGCGGTCGCCCATCTCAATAAAAGTACGATCAAATGCGGCGACATCACCCACTTTGACGGGACAATTTTCTTTGCTGGTGGCGCCCACATCAATATACATTTTGTTGAGCGGCAGAATATTATCAACCTGCTCCAGGCGATCATATCCAACGATGCCTGTAACGCCATTCAAAAAGCGAACTCGCGCCCCAAGTGTGTATCTGCCAAAAGCGCCGCCAATATTGGTGAAACGCGCAAAACCTTTTTTATCAATGTGGCTGACGATGATTCCGATCTCGTCCATGTGCGCGGCGAGCATAATTTTCTTTGGATTTTTTGCGCCAGCAGACGGCTTCTTGCGGGCGATCAAATTACCCAGCGCGTCCACGCGGACTTCATCAGCCAGCGGTTTGACTTCCTTCAAAATAATCTCGCGGACAGAATCTTCATAGCCCGAAGGCGCAAAGGTTTCTGTTAATGTTTTGAGCAATTGCTTCATGAATACCTCGTTGAAGTGACTGTCACTTGAGTGTAAATTTTTCGCCTGTGGCGTAGGTTCTGCTTTCATCTTTTGTGAAGAAATGCGCGTTGGATTTTCCCATCACAGTCCATTCTTCGTTTACTCTTCCGACAATGGCTGTGTCTTCGTCCACGCCGATCATGATCTCGCCGTCCCGCAGTCGGCGGCGGAGGGTGGCGATCAGCGGTTTACCAAACAAAGGCATTGCGTCAAAGTGCGGCAGCAGGGATGAAATGGGCAGGATGCCAAAGGCAATTGTGGAGCGGATTCCTGCCGCGCGAACATCGGGCATTTCGGTGCCGAGGATCATCGCGCCAGCGGAACAGCCCGCGTACACCGCGCCATTTGCCCAAGCCTTTTGAGCAGATTTCCAAACAAGGCTGTCTTTCATGGTTTGGTACAGATGGCTTGGGTTCCCGCCTGAGAAGTAGACAACATCCGCGTTTTCCACCACCGAGGCATAATTGGGGTCATTGGCTGATTTTGCGTCAATGACAGGCAATGCCTGAACATTTGCGCCGAGGCGAGTGAAGTGATCCACCCCCATCTTTGACCAGCGCAAGATGCTCTTTTCGCCTTCCTGACCCGCCGCAGTTGGCAGGCACACTACGCATGGCTTGCGCCCATTTGCCCCGCAGTTGGCAAGCAGATAACGATCCACATCATCCATTACGGGGAGATATTCACCAGAACCGAGTAAAGCAATTAATCCATTCATAAAAAACCTCAAAGGTAACAGTTACCTGGATTTCACCAAGTCATGCGTCATATTCTGTAAACTGATGTGCAATAAATTCAACGTACCTTTCCAATCCTCAACCCGCGAAACGCTGATCGGCGAATGGGTGTAACGGTGCGGAACAGAGACCGACACCACAGGCACGCCCGCCCGAGATTGTTGAATTGCGCCTGCATTCGTGCCTCCGCCCCCAGGCTGGCGGAATTGATATTGAATTTTGTTCTTCTCGGCAGTCTCTGCCAAAAAACGCACCAGTCGCGGATCATCCAGCGTGGATGAGTTTGCCATGTAAATGGCGGGACCAAACCCAAGCCTGGTGTTGTAGGTGAAATTTTCTTTTCCTTCGTAGTCGGGCAGATCGCGCGCAGGTGTAGCATCCACGGCAATGGCGAGATCAGGCTCAAAGTAATGCGCCGCAACCTTCGCGCCGCGCAAGCCAATTTCCTCCTGCACGCTGAATGACAGGCACAACTCAATATTCTTTGGCGCATGTTTCAGGAGTTCGATCAAAATCGCCACCCCAATGCGGTCGTCAATGGCTTTGGACATGATGGAGGGACCGACGCGCTTGAATTTCGTAGCGAAAGTGGCACGGTCTCCGACACTTGCCTTGCCTTCGGGACCTAGGTCAATTCGCATCGCGTCCACTTCGATGGTGTGTTCACGTTCTGCGGCAGTGGTCAAATGGATTGGCTTCGCACCAATCACGCCAATGGCATGATCTTTGCCAACGATGACCTGCTTGCCCGCCAGGTGGCGCGGATCAATGCCGCCGACAGTTTCAAATTGAAAAAAGCCGTCACCGTCATCGTGTACGATCATGAAGCCAATTTCGTCCATGTGGGCATCGAGCAACACGCGCAATGGTTTCGTGTTGAGCGAAGTCGAAGCACCTTTTTTTCTAACCAGCACGCTTCCGAGCGCATCCACTTTGACTTCGTCGGCATAGGGTTTTACTTCTTCCAACACAATACGCCGCACTTCACCTTCAGCCCCAGAGACGGACATTGCGTTGCATAATTTTTCGAGCAGTTTAATTTGCGGTTGACCGATTGAAAGCATATTGTTTCTCTTCTATGTCATTGCGCGGAGGGCTTTAGCTCGACGAAGCAATCCCCATTCATGAGGAGGTTATTTCAAGCAAAGAGCAAGAACACCCTCGCAACGACATAATTAATCCCAGGCAATCTTATTCATAAAATCTGCTTCGAGTGAAGCGACAAATTCAGCAAGCAAACGTCCCGCGCGTTGAATATCTTTCAAGGCAACCAACTCAACAGGCGTGTGCATGTATCTTTCAGGGATACTGATCAGCATGGTTGGGATGCCCTCGGCGGTCAATTGCATGGCGTCGGCATCGGTTGAAGAGGCTGAAGGCATGGCTTCATCTTTGACGGGAATTTCCACACGCTCGGCAACTTCTTTGAAACGCTTGTGCAAAAACGGGTGCATACTTGGACCCACGCCCAGCGTTACGCCTTTGCCAATGGGAAATGTTGAATAATCAGTGGAGCCTGTGCCTTTGCCAAAGGTTACATCCAATGCAATTGCAATTGTCGGGCGAATTTGATAGGTGGATGTGAACGCCCCCGCCAGCGTTTCTTCTTCCTGAACAGAAGCCAGCGCCCAAACATCCCAGATATGTGATTTAGCTTGCAGTTCTTCGAGGCAGATGGTGAGCGCGGCGACCGATGCGCGATTGTCGAGCGAGTGCCCGCTCACGCATCCACCAGACATTTCAACTGGTTCTGTTCCAAAAGAAACCCTGTCGCCGATGCGGATGCGCTTCGTGACTTCCTTTGGCGTTAGTCCCGTGTCAATTAAAAGATATTGCAAAGCAATTGCGCCAGCGCTTTTTCCTTCGGGGAGTAAATTGGCGGGCGGCATGACCACCACGCCATAGAGTTCCTGCGCCCCATTTCCCGAAGCATGGACGATGACAGGCGTACCTGGCAGAACCCGCGCATCCACACCGCCGATGTTTGTGACATACAAAAAGCCATCCACAATGCGGACAACCATCAAGCCGATGGCGTCCATGTGGGTGGCGATCAAAACTGAGGGGCGGGATAATTTATCAGAACCAGAACCAGTTTTCAGCCCGTGAATGGAGCCGAGTCTACTGCGGCTGATCTGATCGACGAGCGGCGCCCATTTTTTTTCGATCAGATTCGCTATGGGCGTTTCAGATCCAGAAAGCCCCCCGACCGAAATCATTGATTTTAGAAAAGGTAAAATATCGCTCATAATTTCGACCCTGGAGTTTGGTGAAAAAAAAGAGTCCCTACGGTGCGCCAAGCGGAGTTAACGTAGGGGAGGGTGTCGTGGAAGGGGTGGGGGTATTGGTCACAGTCGGCGTGAATGTGGGGCTGGGGGTAATTGTAAACGTCGCCGAAGGCGTAAATGTATTGGTAACCGTGAAGGTGGCTGTGTGAGTTGGTGTGTTAGTAAATGTTGGGCTAAATGTAATTGGCGGGAAGGGTGTGAATGAAACAGTGGCGGTTGGCGTAACGGTTACAGTGGATGTGCTGGTGATAGTAAAGGTGGGGGTGATGGTGGTTGTAAAAACAGCCGTGGTTGCGCTGACTGTTGGGGAGATTTCGCTGGCAGAGAGGGTGACGGTGGGCGTTGGCGTAATTCGCGTATTGGGGGCGATGGAAAGGGCAATAAAGCCAACGCAATAACACGGAATGGTTGCAATAATAACCGCAAGGATGGTCATGCGACGGCGGGTGTTGGGCATGTCAGATTGAAACATATTGCGTGGATTATAATCCATCATCAATTGTTTAGGAGTGTCTAATTGCGTGGGCTTGTAAAAGATATAACCACAGAGCGCACAGAGGTCACAGAGAAATTCTCTTAAAAACCTCTGTGGACTCCGTGACCTCTGTGGTGAAAGGTTTTCTCCCTGGCACCGCCCGCCAGGGCAGGTGTAGCCCATCTTTCTAGACACTCCCTTCAATTTGGCTTCGCGCTACGCGTTAATTTACCTGACAATAAAACAATCCAAGGATATTTATTTTCAATGATTCCCCTTCACCTTCGTATTGCTGGCTTTCTCTCGTACCGTGACCCTGTTGAGTTGGATTTCTCTTCGTTTGATCTCGCCTGTATTTCCGGACAGAACGGCGCGGGGAAATCTTCTTTGCTGGATGCGATAACCTGGGTTCTGTTTGGCGAAGCGCGCGGAAAAAGCGCGGATGTAATCAACTTGAATTTGGATGTCAAAGCCGCCGAAGTTGCGCTGATCTTTGCCTACGAAGGAAATACATTCCGCGTGATACGAACTTTGCCGCGCGGAAAGAGCACGGTGCTGGAATTCCAAATACTGGACGGAGGACAGAAGACCGAGGATGGTACGGTCAACGGTCAATCGTCCACAGTCCAACGTTGGAAGCCGCTGACAGAGAAAACCACCCGCGATACGCAAGCGCGGATTGAGCAAACTTTACGGCTGGATTACGATACTTTTATCAACGCGTCTTTCTTTTTGCAGGGCAAAGCAGATGAATTTACGCAGAGAAAATCAAGCGATCGCAAAGCAGTTTTGAGTACCATTTTGGGTCTGGAAATTTGGGATACCTACAGGGAACTCACCGCCAAAAAACGCAAACTGATCGAAAGCGAGGTGCTGGAAATTGACGGGCGCGTGGCAGAGATCGACTCGGAACTTGCAGAGGAAGGCACGCGCAAGTCACGACTTGTAGAACTTGAAAATAATCTGAAGCAATTATCAGCCACGCGAGAGGCACAGGAATCCGCGCTGGAAAATATCCGCAAGAACGCGGCGTTGATTCAGGAACAGCGCAAATTGGTCGAGACGCTATTCGCCACGCTGGAACGGTCGCAAACAGCGTTGAAAACTATTGAAATGCGCCTTGCCGAAAAAAGTTCAGAACGCGCCGCCTACACCAACCTTGTAACCCGCGCTGCTGAAATAGAATCCGCTTACAGGGCATGGCAAAAAGCGCGCAAAGATTTGGAAGCCTTCGAACAGTCGGCACAAAAGTTCCACGAACAAAATGAACTTCGTCAGCCGCTTTTGCGTGAAATTGAAGTGGAAAAGGCAAAGTTGGAGCAGGAACTTGAAGCGCTGAAAAATCAGTTATTGGCAATTGGTAATCAGAGATTGGTAATTGGTAATTTGGAGGAGCAGGTTGTTGCGGCGCAAGTTTCCTTGAAGGAAGCGGAAGCAAAAATTGAAGAACGCGCCGAATTGAGCAGTCAACAGGCTGAAGCGCGGGAAAGAAGCGCGGCATTGAAAGCCGAAAA
>JAIFKY010000162.1 GCA_020049345.1 Anaerolinea sp. | reverse complement strand
ATCAAACGCAGATGCATACATTGTTCAACTGAAAGATTTGGATAAATGGATCGTGGAACAGGTCAACACCATCCCAGCCGAACGCCGCCTGCTGGTGACCAACCATGAAGCAATGGGATATTTTGCCGAACGCTATGGTTTTGAAGTGACAGGCTCAGTCATTCCAAGTTTCAGCAGCAATGCTGCGCCATCCGCACAGGAAATGGCAAGCCTGATCGATGAGATCAAAAGACTCGGCGCGCCCGCCATCTTTTTGGACACAGCCGACAACAATCTTCTCGCCCAACAAATCGCCAATGAAACAGGTGTTATGATTGTTGATGACCTGCACCTGGAATCATTGACCGAAGGCGCGCCCGCGCCGACCTATATCGAGATGATGAAGCACAACGTCTCGAAAATTGTGGAAGCCTTAAAATAAAATGTACCCTCACATAAGCCACCAAAAAGACAAACCCATTCTCGATGTGCGCGACGTGTCCGTTCGTTATGACGGGCGCGTTGCGCTCAACAACGTTTCCTTTCACTTGCATGTCGGAGAACGTATTGCGGTGGTGGGTCCGAACGGAGCGGGGAAAAGCACCCTGTTCAAAGTTGTCTCTGGTGTCTTGCAACCCAACAGCGGAGATGTCACCATCTCCGGCTCCAAGCCCACAGTTCACAGTTGCATCGCATATATTCCACAGCGCAGTCAGGTGGATTGGAAATTTCCTGTCAGCGTAGCGGATGTGGTGATGATGGGACGCTCTGCAAAACTGGGACCGTTTAATTGGCCCAAAAAGCGAGACTGGGATTTTGTAAATCAAGCGCTTGAAACCGTCGAAATCGGAGACCTTTCCAAGCGACAGATCAGCCAATTATCAGGCGGACAGCAGCAGCGGATGTTCATCGCCCGCGCGCTGGCGCAGGAAGCCGAATTGATGTTGATGGACGAGCCATTAACAGGACTCGACACACCCGCGCAGGAAGGACTGCTTGATCTGTTGGATATGTTACGAACTCAGAAAGTCACCGTGATGGTGGCGACTCATGACCTTGAACAAGCCGCCAAACATTTTGACCGCATCATGCTGTTGAATAAAAAAATCGTGGCGTTTGGCGACCCTGAAAATGTATTACAAACCGATAATTTATTATCCGCTTATGGCGGACGCTTCCGCACAGTAGAAGGACGTGAAGGGTTGCTGGCTGTAGACGATTCTTGTTGTGACGAAGGAGCGCATGACCATGTTCATTAACTGGTTGGTGGAGCCGCTCCAATATGAATTCATGCAGCGCGGAATGATTGCGGCTGTTTTAGTTGGCATTGTTTGCGCTGTGGTCGGCACGTATGTTGTGTTGCGCGGCATGGCTTTTTTTGGCGATGCGCTTGCCCACACTATTCTGCCGGGAATTGCAGTCGGCTACCTAATCACAGGCGGCGCGCGGGACACTTTATTTTGGTGGGCACTGGGAACAGCAATCATCGCGGCTTGGGGAATTGGCGCGATCAGCAAACAGGCTGAGGTGAAGGAAGATACGGCAATTGGCATTATCTTCGCCGGGATGTTCGCGCTTGGCATTGCATTAATTTCCACTGTCCGCAGTTACGCCGTGGATTTGAGTCACTTTTTATTTGGCGATGTGTTAGGCGTATCCGCGCACAGTTTGTGGTTGATCGTCATCTTTGGCACACTTGTCATTCTGACGATTGCCGCATTCTACAAGGAATTCCTCACCCTTTCGTTTGATCCCATCCTCGCGGCAACGCTGCGCCTGCCCGTGAATTTACTCAACAACCTTTTGCTGGGATTAATCGCCGTGACGGTCGCCGTATCACTGCAAACCGTGGGCGTGGCGTTGATGGTGGCCATGCTCGTCACGCCAGCCGCAACCGCGTATCTGCTTACAAATCGCCTGCCAATCATGATGGCGCTCGCCGCATTTTTTGCCGCGTTGGCGGGAGTGATTGGTTTATATCTTTCCTATTATTTAAGCATTGCATCAGGCGCGGCGATAGTACTAACGGCTACGGCGTTTTTTCTACTTGCGTTCTTGTGGAAGAGAAGCAAACGGAACTAACGGTTGCTAAAAACAGACCTCCA
This sequence comes from Anaerolinea sp., assembly GCA_020049345.1. Classification (GTDB taxonomy): domain Bacteria; phylum Chloroflexota; class Anaerolineae; order Anaerolineales; family Villigracilaceae; genus Villigracilis. The sequence continues at coordinate 2,950 of JAIFKY010000162.1, read as the reverse complement.
AGTTCTGGGAGTGGCTAAAGAATGGGCTACTACACCCGCTCTGGCGGGCGGTGCCAGGGAGAAAACCATTTACCACAGAGATCACGGAGTACACAGAGATTTCTAGAGATTGTTTAATAATCCCGCTTTTTGACCACAAAGGCACGAAGACACCAAGACTCAAAGGGAAAAACTTTGTGGCTTTGTGTCTTGGTGACTTCGTGGCGAAGTTATCAAACAGTCTTTTTGAGGTTTTTCTCAGTGATCTCTGTGCGCTCTGTGGTTAAATCTTTTGGCAAGTCCACAAGATTAGCCACTCCCCAAGTTCTTTGAGAACTCGGAGGTCTGTTTTTTTGTTAGAATACAGCCCATGCGAAACAAATCCATCTCATCCGTCATTGCCCTTTTTCTCCTGACATTTATTCTTTCAGCATGTTCCTCGCTCACACCCACGCCGACGGTGACGCCAACTGCGTCGTTAATTCCCACCGCAACATCCACTCCTGTTCCGACGAACACGCCCACGCCAACCGCGACTCTTGTGCCTGTGCCTGAACGCGCAAAATATACGCTGGATACCACAATAGACTACGACGCGCACACCGTCACTGTCAGCGAAAAGATTCTATATCCCAACCTGACGGGCAACCAACTCAACACGCTGGTGATTGCTGTTGTGCCCAATTTGTGGAGCGGAAGTTTCAACCTGACGGGACTTTCCATCAATGGCACGCCGATCACAACTTACACGCTCAATGGACAGCGGTTGGATATTGCCCTGCCCGACTTCTTCAAGCCGAATGAAGTGATGACCATTGATGTTCAGTTCATGCTTGTGATGCCATTTGCCGAACAGGAAGACCCCAGCGTTTCACGTCCACGGATTTATGGATTCACCAGACGGCAATTGAATCTCACAAACTGGTATCCCTTCGTTGTGCCGCACATCAACGGGGATTGGGTTTTGCACGAACCCTGGTATTACGGCGAGCATCTGGTTTACGACTCAGCCGATTACGAGGTCAATCTCAAATTTGCAGACCCAGCCACCGCCCCCATTGTCGCGGCGAGCGGATCGCCAGAACCACAGGAAGGATTCACCCGCTACTCAATCACATCCGCCCGCACATTTGCGCTTGCCGCGAGCCGCGAATTTCAAGTCTCCAGTTTGATGGTCGGCGACGTGACGGTTTCCAGTTATTACTATCCGTTCAGCGAGATCGGAGGACAAGCCGCATTGCAAGCCAGCGCAGAAGCGTTGAGCGTTTACAGCAATCGCTATGGGGCGTATCCGCACAAGACGCTTTCGCTGGTGATGGGCGATTTCAACGACGGCATGGAATATTCAGCCTTCTTTTATCTCAGCCGCGATTTTTACAGTCTGTACGATGGCACACCCGCCAACTATCTGACATTTGTCGCGGTGCATGAAACATCCCATCAGTGGTGGTTCGATCAAGTTGGAAACGATCAAGCTGAACAGCCCTGGCTGGACGAGTCGCTGGCGACCTACTCTGAGCGGGTTTATTACGAAAACATCCACCCCGATCTAATCAATTGGTGGTGGTCGTACCGCATTGATTTTTACAACCCGCAGGGCTTTGTGGATATTCCCATTTACGACGGGCAGGGCTTTCGCCCCTATACCAACGCGGCATATTTTCAAGGAGCGCACTTTCTCGAAGAACTGCGCGCACGCATCGGCGATGAAGCCTTCTTCGCTTTTCTGCAAGACTACCTCGCGCAGAGTCGCGGTAAGATCGTCACCTCCAATGACTTCTTCCGCATTCTTAAAGAACACACCAGCACAGATTATTCAGACATCGTGCGCCAGTATTTCCAAAATATTTATTAAGTCACCTTACGCACCTAAAGCGTGATTCCCTGAGCCGCGCGAAGGGTCTCTACCATGAAATAAGAGGTTCTTCGCTGCGCTCAGAACGACACTGCGTAAGGTGAGTTATTAAGCCAGCAACTCCGAAGGAGTGGAATGATTATAGATATTTGTGAAATAAAAAATATAACCCCGAAGGGGTGTCATGTTTTCCAAGAACAAATCATGTCATCCCTTCGGGATTTGGATACCCAATGCGATATTCTTCTATAATCCTATCATCCCTTCGGGATTGCAAACCACGCTTGACACGCGTTACTTTTCCACGCCGCAAGTCTTTCCAACTTTTATTTTGGTCACGCAAGACCCCAACGCCTCGCCGACGGCAACGCCTTTTCAACCATCGGGTGAGGTAAATACCCCTCTGCCAACTTTCACCGCGTCGCCGATTCCATCCTCCACACCGACGATGACCGCTACCGCGCCTCCGACCGCTACGTCGACGCTGACTCCGCCACCGCCCGCGCCGACGGCTGGTTCTGTTTCGACAGCAGTTCCCCAGCCTGTAACTCCCTCGCGGACAAATTACATCCTCGCCGCAACTTTGGATTTTGACGCGCACACATTGGATGTGGACGAGACCATCCGTTATTACAACACAACAGGCACCGCGCTCTCGGATATTGTGTTATCCGTCCAGCCCAACCGCTACGGCGGAGCATTTTCCCTGCTGGCGGTCTTTCAAGATAATGCGGCGCTGACCACGTACTCGCTCAACGACCAACGGTTGACTCTAAATTTATCGCAACCGCTCCAGCCAAATTCCGCGACCACGCTGGGGATTAAGTTCAAACTCAACATTCCCGCCAAAGCCAACGAAGGACTCTTTGGCTACGATTTCAACCAGACTGATTTGGTGGACTGGTATCCGTTTGTTGTGCCGTATTCTGGCGGATGGGTTTTACACGACCCCATGCCATTTGGTGAACATCTGGTTTACGATGTGTCGGATATTGAACTCAACCTAAAAACTGGCGCGGATGTGATTGTCGCCGCCAGCGCGCCCGCCGAGCCAAACGGCGAGTGGACTCGTTATCGGCTGTACGGCGCGCGCACGTTCACGCTCTCAGCCAGTGA